>JAYBEF010000081.1:0-4455 GCA_037277825.1 Collinsella sp. | reverse complement strand
ACCAATTCCGCCACGCCCGCATGAGCGCACAGACTAGGAATGATAGCAGATACGAACGGCAAGCGCACGCACACGTTTTTAGCTCACGACCTCACCACGAGCGCAAGGCATCCCATCTCATAAGTTGCGGTGAAATAGTTCCTGTTTGGGGCTCCAGTCCTCCAAAACAGGAACTATTCCACCGCAACTTCGGTGCGACTCGGCAGTCTGGCGGTGCTGGCCATGCGCCGGAAAGCGTGTCCCAGCTTGGGGCCTCGGAATGGGATGCGGCTTCCGCTATAGCCATCAACCGGAAACTGCAACCCGTTTTGAGCCCCTATTCCGGGATGCACTTTCCGCCGAGGGCCTCAAACGGAAACTGCAGCCCACAATTCGGTCGAAAAGTGGGCTGCAGTTTCCCCGGGCTAGGCAAAGAGCGGCGGATGCGTCGCCTCGTCTACTCCCCCAGCAGGGCCTTCTCGGGCGTGATCGGCAGCGAACGAACCTGGTGGCCGGTGGCGTGTGCGACGGCCGAGGCGACGGCGGCGAGCGGCGTGTTGATGACGACCTCGCCGATCGACTTGGCGCCAAACGGGCCCGTCGGCTCGTAGCTCGGCTCAAAGGCCACGCGAATACTGCCGATATCCAGGCGCGTGGGCAGCTTGTAGCTCATAAAGTTACCGGTGCGCAGGCGGCCGCGGTCGTCGTGCTCGACGATCTCGTAGAGCGCGTGACCGATACCCTGGGCAATGCCGCCCTCGGCCTGGACGCGCGCGAGCGCCTCATTGATCACAGTGCCGCAGTCCACAGCCGCCGCATAGTCCACCACAGTCACCTTGCCGGTAGCCTTGTCGACCTCGACCTCGGCAATGCCGGCCATAAAAGGCGGAGGCGAAACGGGCAGGCAGGCAGAGGCATGCGAGGTGAGCGCGTCGCCGCCCGCGATGTTCTTGACGCACAGGTTGGCAAAGTCGCGCAGCGTGAGATAGCGGTTCTGCTCGCGCGCGGCACGCTCGTCGGACAGGCGCACGTACTGGCCATCGAAGACCACGTCGGCGGCGTCCACGTCCCACATCTGGGCAGCCTTGGCGCAAATCTTCTCACGCAGCTCGGTTGCGGCGTTCTTGGCGGCAAGGCCCGTCACGTACGTGCCCGAGCTCGCGTACGAGCCGGCATCGAACGGCGAAACGTCGGTGTCCACGCCGCGCACCACGATCAGCGAGCTCTCAACGCCCAGCTCCTCGGCGGCAATCTGCGCCAGGATCGTGTCGACGCCCATGCCGTTATCGGTGGCGCCGGTGCCGATGGTAATGAAGCCGTCCTCTTCCAGGCGCATGTCGATGCCGGCGATATCCACGTTGGAAATGCCCGAGCCCTGCATGGTGAGCGCGCAGCCCAGAGCACGCACGCGATCGCCCAGGTCGATGGCTAGCGGCTTGTCGCGCCAACCGATCATGTCCATCGCGCGCAGCAGGCAGCGGTCGAGCGCGCAGGCGTTGAGCTTCTCGTTGTAGTACTGCGGCATGATCTCGCCCTCGCGCACGATGTTCTTAAGGCGCAGGTCGGCGGGGTCCATGTGCAGCATATCGGCGAGCTCGTTGACGGCGCTCTCCACGGCAAACTGGCCCTGGGTGGCACCGTAGCCGCGATACGCGCCGCCGCGGTTGGTATTGGTGTAGACGGCGTCCCAGCTAAAGCGGCTCGCCTTCACGTGGTTGTAGATGGGCAAGCTCTTGTGGCCCGAAAGACCGATCGTCGTGGTAGCATGCTCGCCATACGCGCCGGCGTTGGACAGCGTGTGCAGATCGATGGCCGTGATGGTACCGTCGTTCATGGCGCCCAGCTTAACGGTCATCTGCATCTGGTGGCGCGAGTTGCCCGCAGTGATGGTCTCCTCACGGGTGTAGCAGCAGTAACTCGGACGACCGGTCTGCTGGGTCACAAACGCAACAAAGATCTCGCAGCAGCCCGTCTGCTTGGAGCCAAAGCCGCCGCCGATGCGCGGCTTAATGACCTGCACCTGCGACTGCGGGATATCGAGCGACTGCGCGACCATGCGGCGCACGTGGAAGGGCACCTGCGTAGAGGTGGTCACCGAGATGCGCCCGAACGCGTCGGTCGTCGCGAAGGCGCGGAAGGTTTCCATGGGCGCGGTCTGCGTGGCCTGGCTGGTGTAGGTGCGGGTAAAGACGATGTCGCTCTGGGCGAAGGCCTCGTCCAAGTCGCCAAAGTCGCTCGTGCCGCTGCATACCAAGTTGCGCGGGACGTCGCCGCCCTGCGGGAACATAAAGGTCACGTCGCCCTCGGGGTGGACCACGATGTCGTTATCGAGCGCCTTGGTAAAGTCGAGCAGCGGCTCAAGCACCTCATAGTCGACCTTAATGAGTTTGAGCGCCTTGTCGGCAGCCTCCTCAGTCTCGGCGGCGACGATCGCCACCTCCTCGTTTTGGTAGCGTACGAGGTTCTCAAGGATCAGGCGGTCGTAGGGACTCGGCTGCGGATAGCTCTGGCCAGCGATGGTAAAGCGGCGCTTGGGCACGTCCTCGTAGGTGTAGACGCCCACCACGCCAGGCACCTTCAGGGCGCGCGACGTGTCGATGGAGCGGATCTTGGCGCGGGCATACGGGCTGCGCTTGAGCTTAACGATGAGCGCGCCGGCGGGCACCATGTCGCCCGTGTAGACAGGACGGCCCTCGAGCAAGGCCTTCGAATCCTTCTTGGGCTGCTTGTGGGTGATCTGCTTGTAGGAGACACCGTCACAGCTGGTGTCGTTGACCGGCAGCTCGGGCATCTCAAAGCCAACCTGCACGCCGGACTCGTTGAGGAAGCGCACGATAGCGCGCAGCTGGCTCTCGTAGCCGCTGCAGCGGCAGAGATTGCCGGCGAGCTGGCGCGAGAGCTCCTCGCGCGTGGCAACGAGGCTCGGGTCCTCCTTGGCGGCGCGGGCAAGCGCCAGCACGTTCATGATGAGGCCGGGGGCGCAAAAACCGCACTGCTCAGCGCCTTCGGCAGCCATCGCACGGGCGAGCGCCTCGGACTCGGCCTTGAGGCCCTCGAGCGTGGTGATGGTGTGGCCCTCGACACGCGCGGCGGGAACCGAGCAGCTCAGCACCGGGTCGCCGTCGAGCCACACCGTGCACAGGCCACAGTTGGTGGTCTCGCAGGCGCAGCGCACCGACGCGCAGCCCTGCTCACGCAGCAGCGCAAAGAGCATGGTGTCGGGGGCAATCTGAACCTTGACCTTACGGCCGTTGAGCGTAAAGGAAAGATCGATGAGTTTGGCAGCCATTAGCGCACCTCGCTAGAATCGACGCCGGGCACGCGGCGGCAGGAATACTCGTCCGTGGCAAACTTAGGAATCTGCACGCCCTCGAACTCGCGGGCAAGCGCGGCCGAAAGCTCGATGCCGGCGGCGCGGCGCACGGCCTGAATCGCTAGCGGAGCCGAGATGCGGCGGCGGTAGTCGGCCGAGCCCCACATGTTGGTGCCGTAGCTCAGGGCACGCACGGATGCGGCCAAGGCGCGCAGCTCGTCCTCGGAAGGCTGCTCGTTCACCAGACCGCACGCCTCGCCCTGCAGCAGGGTCGCGCGCAGCGGGCGAGCACCCACGGTGACGTGCCAGGTGTTGTCCCACCAGGCGGCGGTGACGTTGAGCGAGGGGAAGTCGGTCGCAGCCTTGCGCACGGCCTCGTAGCTCGCACGGTAGTCGTGTTTAACGACCACGATGTGCTCGATCACGTCGCGCACGTAACCCATGTCGACGAACTCGGCGAGCGGCACGCGGCCGGCGCCCGTCAGCTCAACATAGGAATCGAGCGCCAAAAAGGCCGAGAGCACGTCCGAGAAGCCAAAGCGACCGTAGATGCTGCCGCCCACCGTGGCGGTGTTACGCAGCTGCACGCCCACGATATCGTGAACGGCGAACTCAAAGACATGGTTGACGAGCACGTTGAGCTCGGCATGGCGCTCGAGCTGGCGCAGGGTGCACATGGCACCGATGCGAAACTCGGTCTCGGTCTCCTCGATCTGATCGAGCCCGCAGGCCGAAAGGTCAATCGCCGTCGCCACGCGACGCGAACCCAGGCGCATCCAGATGCCGCCGCCCACAATCTTGTTGTTGCGGTTCTTCTGCAAGAGCTCATAGGCTTCGGCCGCGTTTCCAACACGGACGTAGGTACCGAACTTGAGCACGTTCTCCCCCATCTCTCCACTTGTCCAGTACTTTTAAGTGTACCAAACGAGGGGCCGCACACCGTTTTAGGACAAAATCCACCCACCCATCCATAACTTGCGGTGATATACGGACTGATTAGCCGTTCTGGGACGCTTAACAGTCCGTATATCACCGCAAGTTATGAGGAGTCCTCCGGGATAGAAAAGGCTCCCAGCCGGAATGGCTGGGAGCCTCATCACATGCTATATCGAGCGAAGATTTAGCAGACGCCCTGGGCGAGCATGGCGTCGGCGACCTTCAGG
>JAYBEF010000080.1:0-4533 GCA_037277825.1 Collinsella sp. | reverse complement strand
TTCTCCACCTGCCGCCTTGAGCTGCGCCGGAGCGCCCTGCTCGGCAACCACACCATCTTTAAGCACAACGATTTTGTCGGCATTTTCCACCGTACGCATACGGTGGGCAATAACGATAACCGTCTTGCCCGCGAGCAGGCGGGAAAGCGCCTGCTGAACCACGGTCTCGTTCTCCACGTCCAAGCTCGCCGTCGCCTCGTCCAACAGCACGATGGGCGCATCTTTGAGCAGCGCGCGGGCGATGGAGATGCGCTGGCGCTCGCCACCGGAGAGTTTGGAGCCGTTCTCGCCGATCATGGTGTCGTAGCCCTGCGGCATGCGGTTCACGAACTCGTCGCAGTTAGCGGCACGCGCGGCCGCAAGCACTTCCTCATCGGTGGCGTCACGACGCCCGAGGCGGATGTTTCCCATCACCGTGTCGTCAAAGAGCAACACGTCTTGGAACACAATGGCGTAGTCGCGCAGGAGCACCTCGGGGTCGACGCCCGCAACATCCACACCGCCCACGGCAACCTTGCCCGCAGTGGCATCCCAAAAGCGCGCGGCCAGGCGGCTCACCGTAGACTTACCGGAACCCGAAGGACCGACCAGCGCCGTAACTTCGCCTTCCTTGGCGGTAAAGCTCACATCGGTAAGAACTTTCTCGCCGGCGCGGCCGTCCTCGCCCGCACCATAGCCAAATGCCACGTGATCGAACACCACATCGTGGCCCGCAGGCTCAAAGTTCTCGCTGCCCCGCGCCACAGGCTCTTCCATGATGGAACGCATGCGCTTGGCAGACGACTCGGCGGCAAACAGCTCGGACATTAACATTAATGCCTGGTCAAAGGGCGCATAGATACGGCTCACCATAAGCAGGAAGGCAAACAACACCAAAAAGTCGACCTGCCCGGAGGCGACCATCGCGGCGCCCGTGACCAGCGTGGTGGCAATGCCCAGACGCAGGATGGCAAAGGCGGAGTTGACCAAAAGCCCGTTAACGAGCTCGCCCTTGGTGGTCTCGCGCTCCTCGGCATCGATCACGGCGTTGAGTCCCTCAAGATAATGGGCCTCCTGGTTGGTGGCGCGAATCTCGCGAACGCAGTCGAGCGTCTCTTGAATAGCCTCGGTAACCTTGACCTTCTCGGCGCGCACGCGATCAAACACCGGAGTCATGGGGCCGCGTGTTAGATACAACACGGCAAAGGCCACGGGAACGCTCCAAAACGCCGCAATCGCCAGCTGCCAGCAAAAGAACAGCGATGCCACGAAGACAATGGCGCTTGCGATGATGGCACCCCAAAGCTCTCCCAGCACGTGGCTGTAGGCGTGCTCCATAGCCTGGACGTCGCCCATGATGGTCTCGGTTAAATCGGCCAGATCACGACGACCAAAAAACGACAGCGGCAGTTTGCGCAAGCGCTCGGCAATCTCCATACGCTGCTTGCCGCACTCCTCGTAAAAGATGCAGTAGGTGTAGTAATACTGCTGCCAGTTAGAGGCAAAGAGCAACACGAAAAAGACCAGGAGGCCGCCCACGATCGGCAGGGCATCCGGCAGGTCAGCCCCGCTGACGAGATGCTCGACAAAGCCGGCCATAACCAGGAATAAAAAGCCCATGCCGGCCATGGAAATAAGATTGGTGAGCGTGGTCCAGAAAATGCCGCGTTTTACTCCGGCGACGCCTTTATCGGATAGGAAATACTTCTTTTGGAATGAGGCGAACATTTAGGCCTCGCCTCCCTTCGTGACAGCGGCATCCGCGGTCGCTGCAGTGATTTTCCAGCTCGCGGCCTGTTCGTATTCGGCCCACATCTTGGCATACAGACCATTTTGTGACAGCAACTCGGCATGGGTACCCGACTCCTGCACGCTGCCCTGGTTGAGCACCACGATTTGGTCGGCGCCCACCACGGTCGAAAGTCGATGCGCAATCATAATGACCGTGCGGCCCGCCGCCAGCTTGCTAAAGGCGCGCTGGATGAGCGCCTCGTTCTCGGGATCGGCAAACGCCGTGGCCTCGTCGAGCACCACGATAGGCGCGTCTTTAAGGATCGCGCGGGCGAGTGCCACGCGCTGGACCTCGCCGCCCGAAAGATATGCTCCGCCGGCACCGAGCATGGTATTGATGCCCTGTGGGAGCTTGGCCACAATGTCGTCGCACTGAGCTGCGGAGAGGGCCGCACGCACTTCGTCGTCAGTGGCCGTAGGCTTGGAGGCGCGCACGTTATCGGCAAGTGTTTGCCGGAACAGCTGGTTGGTCTGGAACACGAAGGCGACCTGGTCCATAAGCTCGTGCGGATCCATATCGCGAACGTCCACACCGCCTACGAGCACTCGACCCGAGGAAACATCCCAAAAACGCGGGATCAAGCTTGCGCAGGTTGACTTACCGCCACCCGAGGGACCCACCAGGGCGAGGGTGCTACCCGCGGAAACGCTAAAGCTCACATGGCTAACGGCAGGTGCTTCGGCACCCTCGTACGTAAAGCTCACGTCCTCAAATCGCACGTCGCCGCCGGCAGGGTGCTTGGGTTGGGCGGGCACGGAGAGCTGCTTGGAATCCATGACGCTTCGAATACGAGCCAGCGAATCGGCACTCATCTGAGAGGCCTCGCCCACAAACATAAGCTTGGTCATGGCCGTCGGCACCACGGCCGAAAATATCGCGTAAAACGTGAAGTTGGCCATAAAATGCGCGAAGTCCGTCTCGCCCGGCGCCAACAGCAACGCCACGGGCAACAGGAATGCCACAAGACCATTGAGCGCGGTAAGGTTGAGTACCTGCGGACCTCGGCAGAACGTGCCCGCATAGTTTTGTGCCATGTCGGCGTATTCGGCGATCGCATCGTGGAAAGCCTTAAAGGAGTAGACCGTCTGCTGAAACACCTTGACCACGGGAATACCGCGTACGTATTCGGTGCCGGTCTTGTTCATCT
Source organism: Collinsella sp. (assembly GCA_037277825.1). Taxonomy (GTDB): domain Bacteria; phylum Actinomycetota; class Coriobacteriia; order Coriobacteriales; family Coriobacteriaceae; genus Collinsella. The sequence goes on along the minus strand of JAYBEF010000080.1, from coordinate 1,615 downwards.
TGACCAGCGCTCCCATGTAGGCCTTCATGAACTCGGCGCCTTTGCCGCTCATCATGGTAGCCATGGCGCCAAACGAAATGACCACCGAGATGAGGCATGCCGCGCCCAAGCGCCAATCCAAGGCGAAAAGCAGCACAAGCAGGCCTGCGACCATGGCGGTGGCGCCAGCGATATCGGGCAGCATGTGTGCGAGCAAAGTCTCGGTGGAGGCGGCGCATCCGTCTACAACACGACGCAGCTCACCGGTGGCGTGCGTGTCAAAGTAGCCAAGCGGCAGCTTAAGCAGGTGCTCGCTCGTAGTCTTGCGGATATTGGACGCGCAGCGAAACGCAGACAGGTGCGTGCACATGAGCCCCACGAAATAAACTACGATGCTTGCCAAGGCAAAACCAACGGCCCACCAGCCATACATCGCGATATCGGTGGCTTCGCTCCAGTTAGGCGCCACGGCGATAAGGTCTCGCGCGACAAACCAGATGCAGACGTACGGGCCAAAGCTCAGCAGCTGTGAGAGCGCCGAGAGCGCCATGCCCAAATACGTTAGGAATTTGCGGTCGCCGGCATACGCGAGCAGCTCGCCGATGCCGCCGCCCTCCTTTTTTGATCCCTTTGCCATGAGATTCCTTTCTAACGGCTTGAGAGTTAACCGTAGTCAACTTATCATTGATATGTTGACCAAGGCACATAATCGAGCCAGGCTTGGACGTTTCCGCAAAGGAAGGGGACGCTTTTGAAAATGCATCGGGCAGCGACCGACATAACCGAGCTCTACGCACCGCAATTTGAGCAGTTTGGCCTGGAGCTTACCGGCAAGGGCGCCGTCTTTACCGGCGAGGTGGCAAACGACCGGGCACACGGACGCGCATGGATCATGCCCCTCTCCCCTGCCTGCATTGTCATGGAGCATTTCATCACCCCGACGCACGATATGTACCTGGCCGAATACACACCCGAGCCATACGCCTGCGTGAGCGAGGTCAGCGCGCCCACACTTACATGCATGCCCGAGGCTGGCATAACGCCCGCGAACCTTAAACCATTGCATGGACCGTGGCCAAACAATGCCGTTTGCAGCTTTATCCAAGATAGCTGTGGCGAGGAATTAAGCCCGCTGTTTGCGGGGGAGCTTTATCACTCGCGCTCGGTGCTCTTTTTGCCTGGATATTTTGACGAACTGGAGCACCGCTATCCCACCGAGTTCGCGGGAATCTTTGAGGCGTTTGCCGAGCCATGGCACGAGGAAGCAGCGTCTGCCATCTGCCACACGCTGCGCCGGATTAACGAGGACCGCGCCCGCACCGTAGGCGGACACGTCTATATGCAAGGCATCGTGGAGACCATGGTCGCGGAGCTCGCCTGTTCGCGCGCGGCCCACAAGCAGGCGCGGCAGGCGGCAGACACACGCGCCAGCATAACCATTGCCGAAGAAGCAACGGCAATGATTGAGCGCGCGCTCGACAAAGGCAGGCGTGTGGGTATCAACGAGGTAGCCGAGAGGCTCTACACAAGCCGCTCCAAACTATGCGCCACCTTTAAGGCCCAAACTGGCGAGTCCCTGGGCGCCTACATTCGCAGACGCCGTATGGAGCGAGCACAGGACCTTTTGGCCGACAGC
>JAYBEF010000079.1:0-2735 GCA_037277825.1 Collinsella sp. | reverse complement strand
TAGGCGCTCCCTTCCGCATAACAGTTAAACCGCTCTAGTATACAGGGCAACGCCGCTCGGAGCAGGTGCTTTACCTAAATGCAGCGAAAACGTAACGAGGGCGGCGGCTGGCAGGCGGCGGGCTGGCGGTTCTGAAGCGAAAACCGCATCGTCCACAGCGAAGACCGTCTCGCCCACAGCGAAAACCATCACAACATTCGACGCTTTTCGCCAAAAACGCGATTTTCATCGAATGTTGTGATGGTTTGAAAGCCCCGACCACCACAAAGGTGCCTGCCCCCATTGTGGTGGTTCCGAACGATGTCTTATGCCGAGACCTTAGCCTTGCGGCGTTTACGGACCGCATGGATCACGATGTCCAGCAGCAACAGCACAATGGCCACGACCACGATAAGCACGGCGAACTCGCGCTTGCCCCAGTGGCGGCCGGCCAGCGACTTTTGCTTGTCGACGTCCTTCTTGTTGTACTTGGTGCGCACGCAATGCACCAACAGGCGATGGTCGTTCACGCCGTAGGGCGTGCAGGTGACGAGCGTCACCTTGTCGGCACCGGGCTCGATGGTCAGCGACTCCATCTCCTCGGGCAGCACCACCTCGGAGTCCACCATCTTGTAGGCGAGCGTCTTATTCATGGTGTGCAGCAGCACCAGGTCGCCGGGCTCCAGCGAATGGATGTCGTCGAACATACTCAGGTTGCGCATGCCCGAGTGCGCGGTGAGCACGCAATGCGTCGAGGTGCCACCCACCGGCAGGCTCGTGCCCTCCAGGTGGCCGACGCCCGCCATGAGGACTTCTTCGCTCGTGCCGTGGTAGATGGGCATACTCACATCGATGGAGGGGATCTCGACCCAGCTCATCATGGGGTCGCGGTCAAAGATGAGCTGCTGGGCGTAGGGCTCGATCTGGTCGGCGGGAAGCTCGGTGGCCTCGCCCGCCAGCTGCTCGTTATAGGAGCGCGCCTGGAGCAGGATGCGCTCACGCTCCTCTTCAGACAGCGCATCCACGGTGCTGGACACGGTGCTGATCTGGTTGAACACGCCCGAGGCCTCGAGCCGGTCCAAGATCCACGGCCAGGTCATAAGGCCCACGCCAATAAGGATGATGACGATGGTGATGAGCCGGTCGGCCCAGCGCGGCAGCCGCTTGCGGCGGCGCTTGGGTTTGGGCTGAGGGCTTGAGCCGCCGTTGTCCGCGGCGTTATTGCTCTTCATATGTTTGGCGCCCTGCACCATCGCCAGTCACTCCTCTACAACTCAAGTTGTCTAAACAAATAATAGCCGATTAGCGAGCCCCGCGCCGGATAACGCAGCCAGATTGCACCGTCCGGGCCACGTAACCCCACTCAACCAATCAAGCCATATGTTGCTTTCATCGTCTCGAGCAACTGCACCATCGTTGCGCCCGCAACCCCAATCTGTTTCAGATTGACGTCGCCCACCTCGCAATCTTTAACAAACGCAAGCATATCGTCCTTCAGTTCTCCGCGCAGGTCGACGCCTTCCGACTCGCCAAGCAGCTGAGCAAGCCTCAGCGCATCGCGTTTATGCTTTTTTACCTTCCTCGAATCAACGTTCTCCCCCGCTTCCCTTCTAGCTTTTAGGTCGAGATACGCCTTCGCTTTGAACGGGACAATGTATTCCGTGCCCAAGACCGAAACGCCGCCTACGGTCCGAATTCCCTGAAGGAACAAGCTGTAGTAAGCATCGTCCAACAAAATTGCCGAAAGACTGCTTATGTTTTCATCAACGTGAATTGGCGCCACATCAATCCCCTCACGACCCTTTAGAAAGTCGGGGCACTTCGCGAAGAGCTCGATCATATGGGGGTAACCCGGCCTCTTTGGCTCTGTAAACCGATAAAAACATGAGCCTTTACCTTCGCCCCAGCCGCAGCGGTAGCCGCCATCACGCACCAAAGTCCATATGGCTTCTGCCGTCTGAGGCAACCGGTCATCGGCGACAATTACCACATCAAAATCGTGAGTCGCCCTGAATGAAAGCCCCGCCTCCGCGAGCAAAATGTCGCATGCCGTGCCGCCGATAAGGGCATACGATCCTGCAGCTTCTTGCATATGCTGCTGAAATTCTTGGAGACCTTCTACAGCGCTTCTCGCCATGGATATTCCTTTCCAAACATGCGATCGACTTCGAGCTGAATTCGCTCATCGTCGATCGCCGCCAAAGATAGCGCAAGCGAAATGTCATCGACGCGGGAGGAGTCGGCAAACACGGGCGCATAGCGCCACACTTGGATCATCGCCGTTTCGTTATCCGACAATTCCCCATCTGCGACTTCAAGGCCACGCAGTTCACGCCATACGCTTCTTAAGACCGCCTTTTGATCCATGCCCGGAGCCGCGAGCATCGAACGCGCAGCGAGCGCTGTCTCCCCAGCGTCAGCGAGACAGTCGATCTGTGGTGCCCTCCTTGCAAAAAAGACCTTCGAGACAGGCGAGAAGAGCTCTGCCATGTGCTCACTGAGCAGAAGATCCACGGCCACGGGAAACACAATGACACGTCGTTCGCGCCGTTCGCGCTTTGCGAGCCCCCTGTCTACAAGCTCGGTTATGGCCTCACTCGCGCGGCTTGCCGAAATCCCAAGCGCACGACAAAGGTCATCGGAATGATATGACTCCTGCCCTGCCCCCCAGATTGCGGCAGCCTGCGCGTTGGGTGACATCTTGGTCGCGCGATTATGAAATCTAGTGCCGCCCCTCTCCGTGCAGGCCGCGCCCA
>JAYBEF010000078.1:0-4652 GCA_037277825.1 Collinsella sp. | reverse complement strand
GGCGTCGCAGCAGGCGCGCGGGAACTTGTAGGGGCTGGCGGTCGAAAGCAGCACACGGGCCTTGGCGCCCTCGGCGGGAGCGACCTTTTCAAAGACGTGATAGCCGCAAGCAGTGTGCGGGTCGATTACGTAGCCGTTCGCATCCCAGCAGCTCTTGATGGCAGCGCGGACTTCGTCTTCGCTGGCCCAACCGCAGCCAAAGACGCTCTGAATCTTTGCCAGCAGGTCGGCGGGAACCTCGTAGCGACCAGTCTGTGCCAGCTGCTCCATAAGGCCGGCAACGAGTTCGCAGTCGCCATCGGACAGGAAGTACAGCATGCGCTCCAGGTTAGAGCTGATGAGGATATCCATCGACGGCGAGATGGTGGTGAAGAACGGACGGTTGCGGTCGTAGACGCCGGTGGTCAGGAAGTCGGCGAGCACGTTGTTCTTGTCGCTGGCCACGACGAGTTTGGCGACGGGCAGACCCATGCGCTTGGCATAGTAGCCGGCCAGGATGTCGCCAAAGTTGCCGGTCGGTACGCAGAACTCCACGGCGTCGCCGGCCTCGATGGCGCCGGCGCGCAACAGCTGCGCATAGGCGGCAAAGTAGTAGACGACCTGCGGCACCAGACGGCCGACGTTGATGGAGTTGGCGCTCGAAAGCACCGTGCCGGCGGCCTCAAGACGCTCGGCAAGCTCCTTATCGGCAAAGATGCGCTTGACGGCACTCTGGGCATCGTCGAAGTTGCCGCGAATGCCGCAGACGGCGACGTTATCGCCCTCCTGGGTGGACATCTGCAGATTCTGCACGCGGCTGACTTTGCCCTCGGGATAAAAGACGGTGATGCCCGTGCCCGGGGCGTCGGCAAAGCCGGCGAGTGCTGCCTTGCCCGTGTCGCCCGACGTGGCGGTGACGATCATGATGCGCTCGGCGCCGCCGTCCTTGGCGGAGGTGCGGGCCATCAGGCGGGGGAGCATCTGCAGGGCGACGTCCTTGAAGGCGCTCGTGGGGCCGCCAAAGAGCTCCATCACATAGGTTTGAGGAGCGTCGGTGCCTGGCGCTGCGTCGAGTTTGACGAGCGGCGTGACCTCTTCGCTCGCGAATGTGCCGCGGTATGCCTCGTCGACACACGCCGAAATTTCTTCGGCCGTGTAATCATTCAGTAACATTCCCAACACATCTTGAGCGATTTCAAAGTACGATTTATCTGCAAGCGAGCTGATATCGACCTGCTGGGTGCCGAGCTCGTCCGAGACAAACAAACCCCCGTCGGGAGCGATGCCGGTACGGATTGCCACCTTACTTGAGCACGATAAAGTGCGTCCTCGTGTACTATGATAAGTTCCCATATAACACTGCTCCTCGGATGCCTTGGTCCCAATCGGTGAAACCATGGTATCAGAGCGCACAAAGTAGGTTCGCAGAGGCTTTTTAGAAAGGTAACCTCAAGCCCATGATTAAGATTGCCAAGTTTGGTGGCTCGTCGGTCGCCGACGCCGAACACTTCAAAAAGATCAAGGCCATCGTCGACGCCGACCCTGCCCGCCGTTTTGTGGTGGTTTCCGCCTGCGGCCGCCGCTTTAAGGGCGACACCAAGGTGACCGACCTGCTCTATCTGGTCAATGCGCACGTTAAGTACCACGTGTCGTGTGAGGAGCTGCTCGAGGACATCGGCCAGCGCTATTTTGATATCGCTGATGAGTTGGAGCTCACCTATCCCATCCGTGAGGAGTTCGCGGCCTTTGCCGAGCGCGCCCGCTCGGGCGGCTACTCCACCGAGGAGCTTGTGAGCCGTGGCGAGTACTTTACCGCTCGCCTGATGGCTGAGTACCTGGGCCTACCGTTCCTGGACGCCGCGACGGTTGTGGCGTTCCATCACGACGGTACGCTCAGCATGAATCGCACCTCCGAGCTGGTGCAGGAGTATGGCCAGCAGGGCGGCTTCGTTATGCCTGGCTTCTACGGCGCGACGCGCGAGGGCCAGATCAAGCTGCTCGATCGTGGCGGCGGCGATATCTCGGGCTCGATTTTGACTAAGTGCCTGGGCGCCGACCTATACGAGAACTGGACCGACGTCTCGGGTTTCTATTCTGCGGATCCGCGTATTGTTCCGGAGGCTCAGCCCATTGCGCGCGTTACCTACGAGGAGCTGCGCGAGCTTTCGTACATGGGCGCAAGCGTCCTGCACGAGGAAGCCGTGTTTCCCGTGCGCGAGGCAGGCATTCCGCTGGTCATCAAGAACACCAATGCGCCGCAGGACCCCGGCACCATCATTAGCGAGACGGCTGATGAAGGCGAGGCGGAGCCCATCATTACCGGCGTGACCGGCAAGCGCGGTTTTGTCGCCATCAACGTCGCCCGCGACCGCACCAAGCCCCGCGTCGGCTTTATGCGCCGTGCGCTTTCGGTGTTCGAGCGCTATGACGTTTCCGTCGAGCACATGCCCACCGGTGTCGACCGCTTTGGCGCCGTGGTGCAGGAGCAGGATGTGCACGATTCACTGTACTCACTCGTGGGCGACATCCAGCAGGAGGTCGAACCGCTCGAGATCGAGGTTGTCGAGGGCTTGGCGCTCATCGCTACCGTCGGCCGCAACCTGCGCGGTCGTGCAGGTATCTCGGGCCATCTGTTTGGCATGCTCGGCCAGGCCGGCGTGAGCGTGCGTATGATTTCGCAGAGCTGTGACGAGATCAACATCATTATCGGTGTCGAGGAGAAGGACTTCGACCTAGCGATTCGGACCATTTACCGTGCCTTCTCCGATGAGAACGGCATTGTGAAGGTCTCCGACCTGGAGGCTCCCGCGCCGGTCGATCCCGCTCTGGCCGCGCTCAAAAAGTAGCGACTGCTCGGTAGATTTTTGGGTCATGTCTCAAAAATCTACGGCGGGGCGTTTCGTTTCGGTTTCGTTTCGACGGGGCGGGTTTCATGCCCGCCCTGTTCTTGTATAAACTGGCAACAATAATCGGCCTGCTCGGCGTGCGGGCAAAAGCCACAACCTTTAAAGGGGGAAGCATGAAACAGTACACGGTTGCTATTTTGGGCGCGACGGGAGCCGTGGGCACCCAGATGCTCGAGTGCCTCAACGAGCAGGAGTTCCCGGTCGGCAAGCTCAAGCTGTTGGCAAGCGCACGCTCCGCGGGCAAGACCGTCGAGTTCCGCGGCGAGCAAATCGTGATCGAAGAGGCTTGCCCCGAGGCCTTTGAGGGCTGTGACATTGTGCTTGGCGCTGCCGGCGACGATATCGCCAAGGAATTGCTGCCCGAGGCCGTAAAGCGCGGCGCCGTCGTGGTCGACAACAGCCATGCCTTCCGCATGGATCCCGAGGTGCCGCTGGTCGTGCCCGAGATCAATGCCGACGACATCAAGTGGCATCACGGCCTTATCGCCAACCCCAACTGCGCGACCATCATCGGCCTGGTTCCCACGTGGCCGCTGCATCAGCTTGCCGGCGTGAAGCGCATGATCGTCTCGACGTATCAGGCGGCTTCTGGTGCCGGTGCTCCCGGTATGGCCGAGCTCGAAGCGCAGCTTGCTGCCCTGGGCCGTGGCGAGGAGATTCCCGAGCCGCGCGCATTTGCCGCCCAGCTGGCGAGCAACCTGATTCCGCAGATTGGCGGCGTCAAGGAGGAGGGCTTTACCTCTGAGGAGATGAAGCTACAAAACGAGGGCCGTAAGATCATGCACCTGCCCGAGCTGCGCGTGAACTGCACCTGCGTGCGCGTGCCTGTGCTGCGCTCGCACTCCGAGAGCATTACGCTCGAGTTCGAGCGTGACATTACGGTTGACGAGGCCCGTGTTGCGCTGGCTGCCGCTCCGGGCGTGAAGCTGGTTGACGACATGAGCGCCGAGGATGCGCACGACCGCTTCCCCATGCCGATGGATACGTCCGATCAGGACCTGATTTGGGTCGGTCGCGTGCGCCGCGACATCTCGAACCCGGAGGCCGCGCGTGGCATTACCTTCTGGTGCTGCGGTGACCAAATCCGTAAGGGCGCGGCAACCAACGCCGTCCAGATCGCTAAGCTGCTCTGCGAGTAGTGTGACCTGTCCGGCGGGGGCCGGGCTCAGTTTTCAGAACGTCCTCGACCATGTGTGGCGCCTTGTCCTGCTCCTTCGGAGCCGCGGACAAGGCGCCACACTGGTCTGCGGAGTGTTCTGAAAACTGAGCCCGGCCCCCGCCTGCGGTGACGCTGCTGCAAGCGGCCTGCGATGGGGTCGTTGTTGGTTGAGGCCGCTGGGCTGATGTGGGGGCGCGTGGCTGTTGCGGGCCCTGGTCCCGGCGGCGGCCTCGGCGCTGCGCGCCTGCTGCCTTGGGTGACTTTGGGGTCGATTGGGGTTGTCTGCACAATTCGCGGTATTATGTTGCGGAGTTTTGAAAGGAGCCGCTGGTGGTCACGACGACGTTTGCTTCGCCTTTGGGCGAAATCTTGCTTGCCGCTGATGGCCGCGGTCTGACGGGGCTTTGGTTTGAGGGACAGGAGCATTTTGGCTCCACGCTTCTCAAAGAAGATCCTGAACATGTTGAAGGCGCCGATGCAGTTTCTGGTGCTGGCGGCATGTCGTCGGTGAGTCCTGCAAATGGTGCGGCTTCTTCGGTGCTTGAGCGTTCGTGGGCTTGGCTGAATGCTTATTTTGCAGGGCAGGAACCTCGGTTTACGCCGCCGTT
>JAYBEF010000077.1:0-2171 GCA_037277825.1 Collinsella sp. | reverse complement strand
GCGGCATAGACCTTTTGGTCATGCCACCCCCTTTGAATGACAAGTTGTCGCCCTGACCGCCGCGCAGCGTCGACTAAGTTAGAGGCCGAGCATCGGCTCCAAGACGAAGAAGTACGCAAGCACCACAATGCCCAGAATGATGCGGTAGACGCCGAAGCACTTGAAGTCGTGACGGCGGACGAAGCCCATGAGCCACTTAATGGCGATGAGCGAAACCACAAAGGCCACAACGCAGCCCACGCCCAGGATGGCGATCTCGTTGGCGCCAAAGGTACCGCCCTTGATGAAGTACTTGACCAGCTTGAGCGCACTCGCGCCAAACATGACGGGAATGGCCAGGAAGAACGTAAACTTGGACGCCACCGAACGCGTGCAGCCCAAAAGCAGGCCGCCGATGATGGTGGAACCGGAGCGCGACGTGCCCGGAATCAGCGAGAGCACCTGGAAGCATCCGATGCCCAGGGCGGTCTTCCAACTTAGGTCCTCGAGCGTGGTGATGGAACCAAAGTCCAGACCCTCGTCATCGTCCCCGTCCTCGGCAACATCTGCCGCGGGCGCCGCAAAGTGTGCACCGGCGGGGCGTCCACCCGACACCACAGCACGCGAACCAAACGAACCGGCAACGGCCATTTCCTCGCGCTTGCTCGCACGCCAGTTCTCGATCACGATAAACAGCACGCCGTACACAATGAGCGCCAGCGCCACGACGGGAGCATTGTAGAAATGCTCCTCCATCCAGTCGTTGAGCGGCAGGCCGATCGCCGCGGCGGGAATGCAGCCGAGCACAATCTTGCCCCACAGCACCCAGGTGTCGCGACGGCCCTCCTTGCCCTTGCTGGGCGAGAACGGATTGAGCTCATGGAAGAACAGCACACAGACGGCCAGAATGGCGCCGAGCTGAATCACGACCAGGAACATATTCCAGAACGTCTCGCTCACGTTCATTTTGACGAACTCGTCCACCAAGATCATGTGACCGGTCGACGAAACAGGCAGCCATTCGGTGATGCCCTCGACCAGGCCCATGAAGGCAGATTTTAGAAGCTCGATAATATCCAAAGGGACCCCCTCGTTAGACACCCGCCGATATTGTTCTGCGGACGGTGCGGGCGATGTCCCATTATCAACCGTTGGCGGCGCGCCTGCGCCTACCCTTACCAAAAAACTCGCCCGTTCACAGAATTGCGAGCGGTCAAACCCAAATCCTTGGGTATAACTGCAACAAGATAAAGTGTCCGGCGGCCAACGCGCCCGCGCCCGCCCGATGCACGAGCCCCGCGCCCGTGCGATAGACCAAGGAGGAAACCATGAACGAGGGCTACACCAAGGTATTTGTTTCACTCGACGGTACTGAGCAGCAGGATTTTGTGCTCGCACGCGCCATCAAGGTCGCCGCGAACAACGGCGCCAAGCTGATAATCGGCCACGTTATCGATTCCACGGCGCTCGAGAGCGCCGGTTCCTATCCGGTCGATCTGGTCAACGGCCTAGAGGAGGCATTTAAGAACTCCATCGCCAAGCAGCTCGAAGAGGCCAAGGCCAATCCCGACATTCCCGAGGTCGAGGTCATGATTCGCGCCGGCCGCATTCGCGAGACGCTCAAGGACGAGATGCTCGACGTGGTTAAGCCCGACCTGGTGCTCTGCGGCGCCCGCGGCCTGTCCTCAATCAAGTATGCGCTGCTGGGTTCGATTTCGACGTTCCTGCTGCGCAACACGGACTGCGACATCCTGGTCGTGAAGTAGGTTCCTTCCCGCCGGCGCAAGGCCTGCGGGGTTATCACGCCGACGTCCTCGCCGCTTCGCGGCTGCGGGATGTCGGCTTAGATAACCCCTCCCGGCCTTGCGCCTTCGTCACCGCACTTCAGCGAGTTGGCTGATAAAAGATGGCGTGCCGCCCCGTTTGGGGCGGCACGTTTTGTTTGAGGCGGCACGTTTTTGTTTGGGTGGACGTCTGCCGCGTGCGTTACTCGAAATATTGGAACTTGTTGGTCGAGAAGGCGAATGTTACGACAAAGCCTTCGCCGGACTCGGATGCTGCGGTGACGTCGATGCCCATCTTGGAGCACAGACGCGCCACCAGGTAGAGGCCGATGCCCGTTGCGCGCTTGGTGGTACGGCCGTTGTCGCCGGTAAAGCCCTTCTCGAACACGCGCGGCAGGTCGGCCGCGC
>JAYBEF010000076.1:0-13792 GCA_037277825.1 Collinsella sp. | reverse complement strand
AAGCCCATGGTCTATACGGGCCTGTTCCCGATCGATAACAAGGACTACGAGAACCTGCGTGACGCGCTCGATAAGCTGCATGTCAACGACCCGTCGTTGGTGTGGGAGCCCGAGACTTCGGTGGCGCTCGGCTTTGGTTTCCGCGTTGGCTTCTTGGGCCTGCTGCATATGGAGGTCGTCAAGGAGCGCCTGGAGCGCGAGTTCAACCTGGACCTGATTGCCACGAGCCCTTCGGTGGACTATCACGTCTACAAGACCGACGGCGAGATGATTGATGTTCGCAGCCCGCAGGATCTGCCCGAGGCTACGCGCATCGAGCGCATCGAGGAGCCCTACCTCAAGGCCAAGATTATCTGTCCGCCCGAGTATACGGGTGCCGTCATGCAGCTCGCTATCGAGCATCGCGGCATTACAACCGACATGATCCATCTCACGAGCAAATCGGTCGAGATGCGTTTCGACATGCCGCTTGCCGAGCTCATTCTGGACTTTTTTGACCAGCTCAAGAGCCGCACCAAGGGTTACGCCTCGCTCGACTACGAGTTCAACGAATATCGCCCCTCCGAGCTCGTCAAGCTCGACATCCTGCTTTCGGGCGACGAGGTGGACGCGCTGTCGTTTATCGTGCACAAGGATAAGGCTTATGGCCTGGCCCGCGGTCTGTGCGACAAGCTCAAGGAAATCATTCCGCGCCAGCTGTTCGAGGTGCCTATCCAGGGCGCCATCGGCAACAAGATCATTGCCCGCTCTACCGTCAAAGCGCGCCGCAAGGACGTGCTGGCCAAGTGTTATGGCGGCGATATCTCGCGAAAGCGCAAGCTGCTCGAGAAGCAGAAAGAGGGCAAAAAGCGCATGAAGGCCATCGGCTCGGTCGAGGTTCCGCAGGAGGCCTTTATGGCGATTCTCAAGGTGGACGAGTAGGTCCATGGCACTTTCTGAATACAGCAAGCGGTTGCTTGGCGCCTATGCCGAGCAGCCGTTCCTTATGGCTCCCATGGCGGGCGTGACCGATCCCGCCTATCGCATCATGTGCCGCCGTCGCGGTGCCCATCTTGCCTATAGCGAGATGGTGAGCGTGGCGGGCCTTGCCTATGCCAGCAATAAGACGTGGCGCCTGGTACTGCCGGCCGATGAGGAGCAGCAGATCTGCGTGCAGCTCTTTGGCTCCAAGCCCGATCAGTTTGCGAGCGCTGTTGCTGCCGTCGAGGAGCGTGTGGGCGATCGCCTGTCGCTGATCGATATCAACATGGCCTGCCCGGCTCGCAAGGTCGTCACCAAGGGCGAGGGCTCGGCGCTTATGCGCACTCCCGATCTGGCCGAGCAGATCGTCGAGGCGGCGGTGGGCGCGGCGCATGTGCCCGTGACCGTAAAAATCCGTAAGGGCTTTTACGCCGAAGACCGCAACGCCGCGACGTTTGCCCAGATGCTTGAGGGAGCAGGGGCCGCCGCGGTGGCGGTACATGGTCGCTGCGCCACGCAGCTCTATACGGGCCAGGCCGATTGGTCGGTCGTCGATGAGGTGGCCGACGCCGTCGAGATTCCCGTTATCGGTTCGGGCGATGTGTTCTCGGCAGAGGACGCTGCTGAGCATCTGCAAAGCTCGGGTGCCAGCGCGGTGTTTATCGCGCGCGGCATCTACGGCAATCCATGGGTGTTCGGCGATGCCCGAGCCCTTGCACTCGATGGCACGCCGGTTCCTTCTCGCTCCTCGGTTGAGCGCCTGGATGCCCTGCGCGAGCACCTGACGCTCACGCACGAGCTGTTGCCGCTCATGTCGCGTGCCCGCACGTACGCAAGCTGGTATCTAAAGGGCATGCCCCATGCTGCCGCCTGGCGCGCTCAGGTGGTGCGTTGCTCCACATACGAGGAGTTCATGGCACTGGTCGATGATATCGAGCACGATGTGGTGGCCTGTGAGGCCGCACTTGCCGCCGGCGAGTCGGTGCCCGCTCATCCGTTGGAGGCCTAACGGTGGCCGTTACCGCGCTGTACGTGCATGTGCCGTTTTGCGCCCAAAAATGCCGGTACTGTGACTTTGACTCACGCAGTTTTGCTCCGTGCAACATGAGCGTTGCGCTCGATACCTATTTTGAGCAGTTGTATGCGCGCCTCGATGCTTTTGGCGACGCAGGCGCGCTTGCACAGATCCGCACCGTCTATGTTGGCGGCGGCACGCCGTCGCTGGCGGGGGAGCGTTTGGTAGAATTTGCCCGGCGTATCTCTGCGTGGTGCAAGCCTGTTGAGTTTACCTGCGAGGCCAATCCCGAATCGCTGACCGCAGAGCTTGCCACTGCGCTTGCCGGGGTGGGTGTCACGCGCGTCTCTCTGGGCGTGCAAACGCTCGATAACGCCGAACTTACCGCCATCGGCCGCATTCACGATGCCGATCGGGCGCTCGCTGCCATCACGACGGTCAAGGACGCTGGGCTTGTCGTGTCGTGCGACCTGATGTGCGGCCTTCCCGGGCAGACCGACCTAAGCTGGCAGCGCACACTCGATGGCGTGTTGGCGGCGGCGCCGCATCATGTGTCGGTGTACCCGCTCACGCTCGAGGAGGGCACGCCGCTCTATCGCATGGCGTGTCGCGACGAGTCGCTCGAGCCCGACGAGGATTTTCAGGCTGCATGCATGGATGCGGCGCGTGAGCGCCTGAGTGCGGCCGGCTATCACCCGTATGAGGTGGCAAGCTACGCGCTCGACGGCCATGAGTGCGCCCACAACATTGCCTATTGGACCGGACAGGGCTATCTGGGTTTGGGCCGCTCTGCCGCCGGTATGCTCGACGCCGAGGATTTCGATCGCTTGGCCGGGCTGTTTCCCGACGTGCTTGCTCGCGGCGATGCGTATCGCGTGCGCTTGGTGCAACGCGACGATGCCGCGACGACGTTTGATGCCGAGTATCTGTCGCAGCGCGAGGCGGCGGCCGAGGATTTGATGCTTGCCTGTCGCATGACGCGTGGCATTGGGCCCGATCTGTTGGTTCGCTCGGCAAGCGTGATCGCTGCAGATGAGTTGGCGGCGGCCTGCGACCGTGCGGTCGAGTTGGGCCTTGCCACCTGGGTGCCCGATCATATTGAAGGACATGCGGGGCGCGTCACCTCGAAAGACGTTATCGCAGGTCGCGTCCGTGCTCGTTTAGCGCCCACTCACTTGGGCTGGCTCGATGGAAATGTGCTGTTCGAGCTGTTTTGGGGTCTAGCCTAGGCCGCTCGGGTAGAATTACCGCAATATATACGCTGCTGTGAGCAGGAGGTTGCCGCGCATGGCGACGATGAACGAAAAAGATTACTACGAGATTTTGGGTGTCTCCAAGGACGCCACCTCGCGTGATATACAGAAAGCCTTCCAGCAAAAGGCCCGCAAGCTCCATCCGGACGTCAACAAAGAACCGGATGCCGAGGAAAAGTTCAAAGAGGTTTCCGAGGCCTATGCTGTGCTTTCGGACGAGCAGAAGCGTGCGCGCTACGACGCCATGCGCTCGGGCAATCCCTTTGCCGGCGCTCCCACGGCTTCGCCCTATGGCGGCGGTTACGCCGGCAGCGCGGGCTACGGCAATCCCTTTGAGGGCGGCTTTCCCTTTGGTGGCGCCTGGGGTCAGCCGCGTCGCGGGCAGGCTGCCTATAATCCCGAGAACGGCGCCAACGTCGTCGTCGATATTAAGCTCGACGCCAAGGAGGCCAAGGGCGGTGCCCGCAAGACCGTCCGCTATACGCGCTTCGATACCTGTGGTCACTGCGGCGGTTCGGGCTCTGTTTCGTCCGAGCATGCACATACCTGTCCGAGCTGCGGCGGTCGCGGCCACATCGATGTCGACCTGTCCTTTCTGTTTGGTGCCGGCACGTTCCAGTCTGTCTGCCCTGAGTGCGGTGGCTCCGGTAAGGTCGTCGCCGACCCCTGTCCCGATTGCGGCGGCAGCGGGCGAACCCGTGTGACCTCCGAGCAGACGATTGAGTTTCCCGCCGGCACGCACGATGGCGACGAGGTCCGTATTGGCGGCATGGGTCACGCCGGCACCAACGGCGCCTCTGGCGGTGATCTGGTCGGTCGGGCCCATGTTGAGGCCGAGCGCCTGGAAGGCAAGGCCCGTACCGGTTTTTACCTGATGGGCATCGTGGCGCCGTTTTTGGTGCTATCGGCCATCTCGGGCGTGTTCTCGGCCTTTGCCGTGATGTGCTTTATTCCGTTTGCCATGGGCCTGTTCATGGTGCTCTCGGACGGCGTGCTGCACCGCAGCCTGCTGTGGTGGAAGCGCGGCGCGATGCAGTTTGCCAACGGTTTTGCCAACGGATTTATGTTTGCGCTCGTGTCGGTTTGGTTTGCGAGCTGCTCGCAACGTGCCATGCTTTCGCCCTACGCAATGCAATAACATCAAACCCTCTGTTTGCGGCCGGCCCAGCTTGGGTATAGGACGCACTGTGACAATAATGAAAGTCGGAAGGATTCGGTCGTGTCGGAAAATAGGGATTACTACGAGGTGCTTGGCGTCGACAAGGATGCCGACGCGCGGACGATTAAGCGCGCGTTTCTAAAGAAGGCCCGTACCGTACACCCGGACGTTTCGGACGACCCCGAGGCCGAGGCTAAGTTCAAAGAGCTCAACGAGGCATATTCCGTTCTTTCCGATGAGCAGAAGCGTGCTAACTACGACCGTTACGGCACTGCCGACGGCCCCGGTGGCTCCGGCTACGTCGATATCAACGATATCTTTGGTGGCATGGGCATGGACGACTTGTTCTCGTCGTTCTTTGGCGGCGGTGCCGGCGGTGGCGCCCGCAGCCGTCGTGAGCGTCGTCGCGGACGTGATATGGCCATCTCGCTTTCGGTGACGCTCGAGGAGGCGGCGCTCGGCTGCAAAAAGACAATCAGCTATGACCGCCTTGCTCCTTGCGAGGACTGCAATGGCACCGGTAGGGCAGAGGGCGCACAGGAAAAGCAGTGCGGCCGCTGCCACGGTACGGGCTATGTCACGACGGTCCAGCGCTCGTTCCTGGGCCAGGTTCAGTCCTCTTCGCCTTGCCCCGACTGCCACGGTGAGGGCACGGTCATCGACCATCCCTGCGAGACCTGCGACGGTCAGGGCCGCACACCTTCGCACGAAAAGATCGACATCGATATCCCCGCCGGCGTTTCGACCGGTCGCCAGCTGCGCGTGAGCGGCTTTGGCGAGGCAGGCCTTCGCGGTGAGCCCTCGGGCGACCTGATCGTCAACGTTCGTGTTGCCGACCACGAGCGTTTTAAGCGCAACGGTGACGACCTGTACCTCCTGAGCGATATCTCGATTGCGCAGGCTGCGCTTGGCTGCGAGATCGAGGTCGAGGGCATTATGCCCGACGAGGTCGTCAAGGTGACGGTTCCCGCCGGCGCCCAGTACGGTGACACCGTGAGCGTCAATAATTACGGCATGCCGCGCATTGGCGGTGGCGGTTCGCGTGGCCGCTTGATCGTGCAACTGCGCGTGGTCGTTCCCACCAATCTTTCCAATAAGCAACGCGAGCTGCTCCGCGCTTTTGCCGATGAGATGGGCGATGACGTCGCTTCCGGTAAGAAGTCGGTGACCGACCGTATCAAGAGTGCCCTCGACGATATCCTCGATTAAGGAGCCCGCGTGCTCGCACCTCATATCTCTGTCGTCAACCTCGGCTGCCGCGTCAACCGGGTTGAGTCCGACCGTATCACTGCCGATCTTATGCGCCTGGGATTTGCTATTGTGGAGCCGCAGGATGCCGATCTGATCGTCATTAACACCTGTGCCGTTACGGGCGAGGCCGAGGCCAAGACCCGTAAGGCCGTCCGTCATGCGCTGGCCTATCCGGGCGAGCCTTACGTGGTCGTAACCGGCTGCGTCGTCAACCTGCATCCCGAGGAGTTGCTGGAGCTCTCCGATCGCGTGATCGCCGAGCCGTCCAAGATTGACGTCGCCGAGCGCGTCTGCGAGGTGCTGGGTGTCGAATCCGATAGCGTTCCCGCCTGCAGCGATGGCGAGGTGGTCGATGCGCTCGGTCGCTCTCGCCTGGGCGTGAAGATTCAGGACGGCTGCAACCATCGCTGCACCTATTGCATTGTGTGGAAGGCACGCGGCCCCGAGCGCTCCGTGCCCGTCGAGTCCGTGCTCGAGCAAGTTCGCGAGGCCCAGGAGGCCGGCGTGCCCGAGGTGGTGCTGACCGGTGTGAACCTGGGTGCCTACGATGGCAAGAGCGCGACCGACGAGCACGTCGAAATCGATGAGCTGCTCGAGGCCATCATGGAGCGCACGTCTATTCCGCATGTGCGCATTTCCTCGGTCGAGCCCATGGATATCTCCGAGCGCCTGCTTAAGGTTATGGCGCGCTATCCGCAGCGTATCGCCCCGTTTTTGCACCTGCCCGTGCAGTCCGGTTGCACGGCGACCCTGCATCGCATGGGCCGTCCCTATAGCGCCGAGGCCTTTGAGGACACGGTGCGTATGATTCGTGCCATCTTGCCCCAGGCGTCCCTTTCGTGCGATGTCATCGTCGGTTTTCCTGGTGAGACGGACGAGGAGTTCGAGGAATCGCTGGCGCTGTGCCGCCGTGTGGGTTTCTCGCGTATGCACGTGTTCCGCTACAGCAAGCGTCCCGGTACCCTTGCTGCCGACATGCCCGACCAGGTGCCACCCGAGGTTATGGCCGAGCGCAGCCGCCGTATGCGGGCCGCCGCACAGGAGCTCGCTATTGCCGACGCTCGTCGTCGCGTGGGCACGGTCGAGCGTGCCGTGCTCGAGTATGGTGACAACCTGACGCTCGGCTCGTTCCATCATGCCCGTCTTGACGATACCTGTGGACTTACAGCCCCGTGCCTGCTCGATGTTGCTATCATCGGAGTCGATGATTCCGGCTTGGTCCATGCACGCAGGGAGGTTCATGGAAGCCTCGAAGATTAGACTTATCGTTCCCGAGGGAATTGATCCCTCGCGCGTTTTGGGCGCCGGCGACGGCGTCCTTCGTGCGCTTGAGAGCTTGGTTCGCGCCCATGTGGTCGCCCGTGGCGATAGCATCTCCGTGAGCGGCGACCCGGACGAGGTCGAACTCGTGGCGCGCTTTTTCGAGCACGCTTTTCGCGAGGCGGCCGCCGGGCGCACGCTGTCTGCCGACGATGTCTCTTGCTGCCTGGCCGTCTTGCGCGACGGTGAGCACGAGGCTACGTCGCTTCGCGATGACGTGCTGCTTTCGTATCGCGGCCGCGTCATTCGCCCCAAGACGCTCGGGCAAAAGCGCTATGTGGATGCCATCCGCTCGCATACCATCACGTTTGGCTTGGGTCCTGCCGGTACCGGTAAGACCTATCTGGCTATGGCGCTCGCCGTTGCCGCGCTCAAGCGTCACGAGGTGGGCCGTCTGATCTTGACGCGTCCGGTTGTCGAGGCGGGGGAGAATCTGGGCTTTTTGCCCGGCACCCTTGAGGAAAAGATCGATCCCTACATGCGTCCGCTTTACGACGCCCTTTTTGACATGATGGATCGCGAGCGCACCGATGAGCTTATGGAGCGCGGCGTGATCGAGATCGCCCCGCTTGCCTACATGCGCGGCCGCACGCTGAGCGATGCTTTCGTGGTACTCGACGAGGCGCAAAATACCACGCCCGAGCAGATGAAGATGTTCCTGACGCGCCTGGGCTTCAACTCCAAGTTCGTGATTACCGGCGACCTGAGCCAGCGCGACCTGGTGGGTCGTCGTGGCGGTCTTGCTGACGTTGAGCAGATTTTGGGCTGTGTCGACGATGTCGCATTTTCTCACCTCGAGCGTGCCGACGTGGTGCGCCATGCCCTGGTGGGTCGTATCGTCGAGGCATATGAAGCTTATGATGACGTGCGCGAGCAGCGCCCGCGCGACCGAAAGGAGTCCCGTTGAGTGTATTGATCAGCAACGATGCCGAGCTCGATACGCTGCTCGACGCGCAGGAGGTGGAGCACATCTGCGAGGTTGTGCTTGCCGCCGAGGGCGTTGAACGTGGAGTCGAGATTTCCCTTTCGTATGTCGACGAGGACGAGATGCACGAGCTCAACCACGAGTGGCGCGGTATCGACCGCACCACCGATGTGCTCTCGTTTGAGTGCGATTCGGCCTTTGACGATGACATTCCCGCCGATGAGACGCTTGAGCTCGGCGATATTATCTTGGCCCCGCAGGTTATTGCCCGTCAGGCCCCCGGTTTTGGCAATAGCCCCGCTGACGAGTGCCGTCTGATGCTCGTACACGGAATGCTGCACCTGCTGGGCTATGACCATATCGAGGACGACGAGGCCGAGGTCATGGAGGCCCGCGAGGACGCCATCCTGCGCGATCTGGCGCTCGAGCGCGGCGAGGACCCCAAGCTAGTCCACGTCGGCCCCATCACCAACCACGCCCACGACTAGGAGCCGTCTATGATTCCCGGATCGAACAAGGACCATCCGTCCTTCTTAAAGTCGTTTTCCTACGCCATGGAGGGCTTCGTCACCGCCGTCAAGACCGAGCGCAACATTAAGGTCATGCTCGTGGCGGGCGTGTGCACCGTCATTGCCGGCTGTATCGTGGGCCTCGACATTGCCGAGTGGGCCACGATTATCATCTGTTGTGGCCTGGTGATTCACGGCGAGCTGTGCAACACCGCTATGGAGGCTATCGTCGACCTAGCGACCCAGGAGCTCCATCCGCTGGCCAAGCGTGCGAAGGACATCGCCGCCGCCTCTGTATACATTCTTTCCATCACCGCCGCGATTGTGGGCGTGCTGGTATTTGCCCACGCGCTCGACTTTATTTAGAAAGGGATTTTCATGTCCGACAATATGCAGCCTATCGATGAAACTCTGGACGACGAGTCCCTGGATGCGGTGGATGCCGAAGCGTTAGAGGCCTATGAGGATGTCGAGGAGTTCGACCCGTTTGAGGACATGAGCGACGAGGAGCTTGACGCCCTGTGCGACGAGGACGACAACCTCGCGGGCTTTGGTGACTTGGAGCCCGGTTTCCGCAGCGGCTTTGTGGCCCTGGTCGGTCGTCCCAACGCTGGCAAGTCTACGCTGCTTAATGCCTGCTATGGCAAAAAGGTCGCCATCACCTCGCCGGTGGCCCAGACGACCCGCCGCCGCATGCGCGCCGTCGTCAACCGCCCCGGCTACCAGCTGGTCTTTGTCGATACCCCCGGTATTCATAAGCCCAAGGACGGCTTGGGATCCGAGCTCAACAAGAGCGCGTTGTTCGAGCTGAACGATGTTGATGTCGTCGCGTTTTTGATTGATGCCACCAAACCGATCGGCAGGGGAGACGCCTGGGTTGCCGAGCGCGTCAAGAACGCTCGTTCCAAGAAGGTCCTGGTGCTCACCAAGGCCGATGAGGCCGACCCCGCACAGGTCATGGAGCAGCTTAAGGCAGCCCACGAACTCATGGAATATGACGACGAGATCGTGACGTCGTCGGTCAAGAACTTCAACGTCGATGCATTTATCGAGACCGTTGCGCACTTTTTGCCTGAGGGTCCGCGTTGGTTCCCCGAGGACATGGGTACCGACGCTTCCGATGAGACGCTCGTTGCCGAGTTTGTGCGCGAGAAGGTCTTGCGCCGCACCCGTGATGAGATTCCGCACTCCGTTGGCGTGATCTGCGATGCGCTCGAGCAGACCAAGAAGGTGCTGCGCGTGCACGCCACCATTTACGTCGAGCGCGAGGGCCAAAAGGGCATCATCATCGGTAAGGGCGGCGAGATGATCAAGCATATCGGTATCGACGCCCGTCGCGATCTTGAGCGCATCTTTGGCACGCAGGTCTTTTTGGAGCTGGACGTGAAGGTCAAGGCCGGCTGGCGTGACGACGAGGCTCAGATTCGCCGCTTTGGCTACACCGCCGAGGACTAAGGGCGCGCGGCGCGCATGGCAGGCTCCCGGACATATCGCACGAAGGTTCTCGTCCTCGACAAGACGAAGCTTAAAGAGACGGACCTGATCCTGACGATGCTTGACGAGCGGGGTCGGCAGGTTCGTGCCGTGGCAAAGGGCGCCCGCAAACCCGGTGGGCGCCTGGCTGCGCGCTGCGAGCTGTTCTGTACCGTCGATATGCTGCTCGCGCATGGACGGTCGCTCGACGTGGTTTCCCAGGCCGAACTTATGGAGGCGCCGCTCAGCGCTGCGCCCGATTACGAGACGACCTGCGCCGCAAGCGCGATCGCCGAGGTCGCGCGCGTATGCTCGTTCGAGGACGCCGAGGACCCGTTTACCTTTGCTATTACGCAGCGGGCGCTTGCCCTGGTGGGCGGCGGGCTCGACACGGCGCATATGGATCTACTCGTGGCGGCATATGTCTTTAAGCTGCTGTCGCATGTTGGCTATCGACCCGATTTTTCGGCCTGCGTACTGTGCGGAGACCCCATGCTGTCGTATTTTTCGCCCCAGGCCGGTGGGCTCATGTGCGGCTCGTGCGCGTCGAGCGTTCCGGGTGCCGAGTTGGTATCGACCGGTGAGACCGCATGGCTGCGCGCCCTCATGTCCATGACCTTCGATGCGCTCATGGCCGAGCGAATCGACCCGCATACGGCGGCATTCCTGCTCGGGCTTTCGCATGTTTGGGCTGCGACGCACACCGATCAGCGCCTCCGCGCGATGGAATTCATGTTGGGTCGGTGATGATGCGCAGGCGCGGGCTGCTTGTGGTAACATACGGACCTGTTGGTACCTCGACCTTGGTTGTTCGCTCCACCGGCGGCTTCCCAGTCCGAGGCGAATCGAGTCGCCCGCGGGCGACGTAAAACGAAAGGTGAAACAATGACTGTTTCCAAAGAGCGCAAGGCGGAGCTGACTGCCCAGTTCGGTAACACCCCGGTCGACACCGGCAACCCCAAGGTTCAGGTCGCCATCCTGTCCGAGCGCATCAAGGAGCTGACCGAGCACATGAAGTCCCACCAGAAGGACTTCCACACCCGTCGTGGCCTGCTCATGCTCGTCGGCCGTCGTCGTCGTCTTCTCTCCTACATCAAGAAGAACGACATCGTCGAGTACCGTGAGCTCATCAAGGCTCTGGGCATCCGCGACAACATCCAGTAGGATTTGTACATGCTAAGAGCGTCCTGCGCAGCGGGGCGCTCTTTTTGTGTAAGGGCGCGAACAATCACGCTCTGAAGCGTGGCGGGGGCAGGGGGCCCGCGTCACATGAGAAGCCCGCAGACAAGGGGTCTGCGGGGTTAAGGAGAACAATGACACTCGTATCCAAGACCTTTGAGCTGTACGGCAAGACCTACACCTTTGAGTCGGGCGAGCTTGCCAAGCAGGCCACCGGCGCCTGCCTGGTCAAGCAGGGCGACACCACGATGCTCGACACCGTGGTCGTCTCCAAGGAGCGCAAGAACTACGACTTCTTCCCGCTGACCGTCGACTTCAACGAGAAGATGTACGCAGCCGGCCGCATCCCGGGTGGCTACCTCAAGCGTGAGGGCCGTCCCAGCGAGAAGGCCACGCTCACGGCCCGCATGATCGATCGCCCGATTCGCCCGAGCTTCCCGGATGGCTTCCGCAACGAGGTGCACATCGTCGCCACCTCGCTCGTCGCCGACCAGGTCAACCCCTTCGATGTCATCAACGTCATGGGTGCATCCCTGGCCATGACGCTTGGCGGCGTGCCCTTCGAGGGCCCGCTTGCCTGCGTGCGCATCGGCCGTAACGTGGAGACAGGCGAGTTTATCGTCAACCCCACCTACGAGGAGCGCGAGAACTCCGATCTGGACCTGGAGCTGGGCGGCTCTGCCGACTTTATTTCGATGGTCGAGGCCGGAGCCGAGGAGATCTCCGAGGACGACATGCTTGCCGCCATGAAGTTTGGCCAGGAGGCCCTTGCTGCTTTCTGCCAGGCTCAGGACGAGTTCGTCGCCGAGTGGGAGCAGGTCAACGGCCCCATCGTCAAGAAGGAGTACCCGCTCGACCAGCCCGTCGAGGAGGTCCAGGAGCGCATCTTCGCCCACTACGACGAGATGGCTGCCGCCCTTCGCGACGCCGACAAGCTCTCCCGTATCGGTAAGGTCGAGGCTCTGAAGGAGTCCATCCGCGCCGAGTTCACCGAGGAGGAGCAGGCCGCTTGGGAGCGCGAGATCCCCGTGGCGCTCAAGAAGCTCGAGAAGAAGGCCATGCGCACCATGGTCGTCGAGACCGGTGAGCGCGTCGACGGCCGTGCCGCCGATGAGATCCGTCCCATCATGGTGAAGGACAACTACCTGCCGCTCGTTCACGGCTCCGGTTTGTTCCAGCGTGGCCAGACCCAGGTGCTCTCGGTTCTTTCGCTCGGCATGCTCAACGAGGGTCAGCGTCTGGATACCATCGAGCCCACCGAGGGCAAGCGCTACATGCACCACTATAACTTCCCGCCGTTCTGCACCGGCGAGACTGGCCGCTTGGGCAGCCCCAAGCGCCGTGAGATCGGCCACGGCAACCTTGCTGAGCGCGCTCTGCTTCCGGTGCTCCCCGACGAGAACGAGTTCCCCTACGCCATCCGCGTCGTCTCCGAGGTCATGGAGTCCAACGGCTCCTCTTCGATGGCTTCGACCTGCGGTTCTACGCTCGCCCTTATGGACGGCGGCGTGCCCATTAAGCGCCCGGTCTCCGGTATCGCCATGGGCCTGATCCAGGAGGAGGGCAAGACCGTGGTCCTGTCCGACATCCAGGGTCTCGAGGACTTCCTGGGCGACATGGACTTTAAGGTCACCGGCACCACCGAGGGCATCACCGCTCTGCAGATGGACAACAAGGCCACCGGCCTCACCTTTGACATCCTGGCCCGCGCTCTGCAGCAGGCCAAGGAGGGTCGCGCCTTCATTTTGCAGAAGATGCTCGATGTGATCCCCGAGCCGCGCCACACCACGCGCAGCACCGCTCCGCGCATCGTTTCCATCCAGGTTCCGACCGACAAAATCCGCGACGTCATCGGTTCCGGCGGTAAGGTCATCCGCGGTATCCAGGACGAGACCGGCGCCTCGGTCGACATCCAGGAGGACGGCACCGTCTTTGTTGGCGGCACCGGCGAGTCCGTCGACCAGGCCGTCGAGCGTATCAAGCTCATCATCAAGGTTCCCGAGCCGGGCGAGGAGTACACCGGTCGTGTGGTCTCCATCCAGCCCTTCGGCGCCTTCGTCAACCTGCTGCCCGGTAAGGACGGCCTGCTGCACATCTCCCGCGTCGCCAAGGGCCGCGTGGAGAAGGTCGAGGACGTCCTCAACGTGGGCGACGAGGTCAAGGTCGTCGTCATCGAGGTCGACGATCGCGGCAAGATCTCGCTCGATCGTCTGGATAAGCCCGAGGCCCCGGCTCGCGCCGAGGGTGCCTCCGAGGGCGACGGCGAGCACTTCCAGCGCCGTGAGCGTCCGCGTCGCGAGCGCTCCGAGCGCGGCGACCGTCCGCGCCGCCCCGGCGACAACGGAGGCCGCAAGCCCCGCCGTCACCACGACGCCGAGTAACAGCCGTACATAATCAGCTCAACAAGGGCGACTCCTAAGGGGTCGCCCTTTTGCTATTCCCGGCGGGGTCCGCGGGTAAAGTTTCCTGCTCTACAGTCCTGCTCGCACGGAGAGCACATTAAGTGCTCTCCGGCTCGTGCGGAACTCGCGATAAACTTTACCCGCGGACCCCGCCGGGAATAGCAAAAGGGCTGGTGGGTGCTGCTTGCGATTTTGTCAGACAGTCTATTCAGTTTTCTTATTTTCTGAACTGTCGATACCTGCACCCTCGGCATATCCCCAGATAAAACCGACCAAAATAAACCTGTCCCTAATGCTCATGTACGGTAAAGAAGCAAGCAACCGAAAACAATAGATAGACCGCCAG
>JAYBEF010000075.1:0-3456 GCA_037277825.1 Collinsella sp. | reverse complement strand
TGGATTCACAGCTGCAGGCCGAGCTTGCCGCCGAGGCCGAGGCCAACGCCGCGCTGCAGGCTGGCATCAACGCCAGCACCGCCGAGAAGGCCACGGTGAGCAACGAGACTGCCGGTACGACCGAGAACACCAACAACGGTGGCCAGACCAGCAATAACAACAACCAGGGCGGCAACACTCCGGCTCCTACGCCGGCACCTGCTCCGACGCCGCAGCCCTCCACGCCCGCTCCGGCTCCGACGCCTTCTGCTCCGAGCCAGTCTGTTGATGGCGGTTCTGTTGTCTCGCGTGCATACAGTAAGCTTGGTTGCGCTTATTCCTGGGGCGGAATTGGCCCGAACAGCTTCGACTGCTCTGGTTTTGTTAGCTATTGTCTCACTGGTCGCTATTGCCGCCTGGGCACCACGGGCACCTTTATGGGCTGGACGCGTGTGTCCGATCCGCAGCCCGGTGACGTTGTTGTCAACTCGTACCACACCGGCATTTACATCGGTGGTGGTCAGATGATTCATGCTTCCGACTACAACACGGGTGTTATCATCAGCTCCGTTGCCGCCGGCATGAACAATAACTACATCTTCGTGCGCTACTAAGTATTCAGATAAAGCAAGCGGATATGGACCTCGTGGCTTTTAGTCATGGGGTCCATTCTTTTGCCTTTAGTGCAGGCCGCTATCTAGTTTTGAATACTAGATAGCGGCCCAATCGGTCTGCAAGAAGGCTATAATTGTTTGGGAACAATTAGAAAGGACCCTCTATGAGCTGGGCACTTATCTCAGATTCAAGCTGTAACCTCCGCGATTGGCAACCGACCGCGCCCCATACCACCTTTGCATTTGCGCCCCTCAAAATTCGAGTGGGGGAGCGTGAATTCGTCGATGACCTTTCGCTCGATGTTCATGAGCTCAACTGCGCTGTTCAGGCGGAGACGAACGCTTCTTCGAGCGCTTGTCCCAGCGTAGGGGAGTGGGCCGAGCTCTTCAAATTGGCAGACAAGACCATCTGTATGCCGATCTCTGAGGGCGTGTCGGGCAGCTACAACGCAGCAGCCACGGCTCGCGATATGGTTCTTGCCGAGGAGCCCGACCGACAGATTCATCTAGTCAATTCACGCGCAGCTGGCGGCAAAATGGACCTCATTTTCTTGCTGTTTGACCGCTATCTTGCAAGCAATCCGGATGTCGCATTCGAGGACGCTTGCGCATACTTCGATAGCCTTGAGCAGAACAGCAAAATCCTCTTCAGCTTGTGCAATTACGAAAACCTCGCCAAAGCCGGACGTATCCCTAAGGCAGCCGGCGTCATTGCCAACAAGCTCAATATCCGCATTTTGGGCACGGCGAGTGAGGCCGGTAAAATCGAACTCGTGGGGCACACGCGTGGCGAAAAGAAGATGCTCAACAAGATCATCGACACTATGGAAGCCGAGGGCTTTACGGGCGGTGAGGTCATCATCGATCACGTTGAGAACGAAGCTGGAGCCCAGGCGCTTACTGATCGCATAGTCGAACATTGGCCCGGCTCCAAGACCATCATCATGCCCTGCAACGGCCTGGATTCCTATTACGCCGAGATGCACGGCCTAATCATCGGCTACGGCATGGGCGTAGCTTCGGGCAAATAAAGTCCAACCAAGCAAAAAAACGGGCGGGACAAAGCGACAGATGGCTCTTTGTCCCGCCCGTTTTATACGTCGGCTAGCTATTAAACCCGTTGAACTTGAGATAGCTCATCAAGTAAGCCTTCGAAACGAAGGATGAAACCGCGCTGCGCACAAGCAGCGACTCACGCGTTACCTGATGCGCCGTATCGGGAACCGGCGTCTGCTCGACGGAAAACGCCGAACGAATCGATGCCTCGAGCTGATCGACCACATAATCAAAGGCCGTCGGGGCATCGTAGCTCAAACGCTGAATGTTAAAGAGTGCCTGCACCGCAGCAATAGGTAGCACCTGCTTAAAGATGCAGATAGCGATCAGGCGGGCAATCTGCTCGCGGCCATATTGCTTTTTGACCGGAGCAGGCACCAGGCCGACCTTCACGTAGTTATTGATCATCGATGGCGTAATGACAGGCTGCTCAACGCAAATGGACAGCGGCTCCATCCACAGCGCAACATACTCAATAACCTGGTCGCGGTAGAGCGTCACATTGGGCAACTGGTTATAGCGCGGCAGACTCAACGTATTAAGTTTGCGCACGATATCGGACTGAATAAATGCATCGGGCAGCACAGTGGGCTGAATATCCTCAGGCTTAATGCTGACCGATGTATCGGACATCGGGATAACGCGTTTGGCGTGGTTCATAAGGATCCTCCGTTCATTAGCTATATTGTATTCTAGGTTATCTAGTTTTGCATACCATATAGCCGGCAAGTAAAAGTGGTTGGACAGCACATTGATGCACCGTCCAACCACTTTGTTTTAAAGATAGCAACCTTACATAAGATATATTATCGTACTTATCCACGGAGAAACACGTATGCACTAGTTGCTGCTATGGCTCCGTCAGAAACGGCGGTCACAACCTGGCGTAAACGCTTGGAACGGATATCGCCGGCTGCGAATAAGCCGGGCGTACGGGTGGCCATCGAATCGTCGGTGACAATGCCGCCGTCAGGAGCCAGATCGACGAGATGCTCAACAAGCTCGGTATGTGGCTGCGTCCCCGTAAAGACAAAGATGCCAAACGAGCCAGGTTCAAATGACTCGGTATGAGTCTCACCGGATGCATTGTCCTTAAAGGTGATCGTCGTTGGCATGGCTTCGCCCGAAAGCTCCACAATACTAGTTTGGTACCTAACTGTAATATTATCCTTTTCGAGCACCTTCTGAACAACACCATCAGGCGCACGAAACTGGTCGCGGCGCAGCACGATGGTCACGCTGCTGGCAATATCGGACAGGAACAGTGCCTCTTCGCATGCCGAATTGCCACCACCGATTACAAAGACCTGTTTGCCGCGGAAGAACATGCCGTCACATGTTGCGCAATATGAAACGCCACGACCGCGATACGTATCCTCGCCAGCGAAACCTGCCGGACGCGGGGTGGCACCCATGCAAGCGATAACGCTCGAGGCCAGCGTATCGCCCATGTCGTGATGCACCGTAAACAGCGCTGCATCGGCATCGTAATCGATACCCGTAACCATGCTCCATGCGACCTGCGCTCCCAGGCCCTCTGCATGCTGCTGAAAACGCTCGCCGAGTTCGGCGCCACTCAAGAGCGGAATGCCCGGATAGTTCTCGACTTCATTGGTCGTGGCGATCTGTCCGCCCGACATGCCCTGTTCAATCACGGTCGTCGTTAGGTTGGAGCGCGCCGCATAAATGGCCGCAGCATAGCCCGCAGGGCCGCCACCGATAATCGCAACATCGATCGGCTGATCGGTAGTCATGAAGAGACCTCCTGTCGAAAGATTGGCGTTCTTTGCGCTCATACCCAAATTTA
>JAYBEF010000074.1:0-53704 GCA_037277825.1 Collinsella sp. | reverse complement strand
GACGGGCCCGGGCTGACAATTTCGACTGTAATGGACGTTCTTAAACGACTAGTCATTCAAGAACGTCCCCAACGACTACCTGAAGTTGCGGTGGAATAGGGACTGTTTTGGCGTCTGGAACCCCCAATTAGTCCCTATTTCACCGCAACTTAAAAGGGGCGCTGACCGGGATAGTCAGCGCCCCTTTGTTGAATGGATTAACCACCAAGATAGGCCTTGCGGACGTTGTCGTCGTGCAGAAGCTCTTGGCCCGTGCCGGTCATGGTAATCTTGCCGGTCTCGAGCACGTAGCCGCGTGTGGCGATGGAAAGCGCCATCTGCGCGTTCTGCTCAACCAGGAGCACCGTGGTGCCGGCCTTGTGCAGGTCCTCGACAATCTGGAAGATCTGCTCAATCAGAATCGGCGCCAGGCCCATGGAAGGCTCGTCGAGCATGAGCAGCTTGGGGTTGCTCATAAGGGCGCGGCCCATAACGAGCATCTGCTGCTCGCCGCCCGAAAGGGTACCGGCGACCTGGCGACGGCGTTCCTTCAGGCGCGGGAACTGCTCGTAGACGCGCTCAAGGCCCGGAGCCACCGTGGACTTGGGCTGCGTATAGGCACCCATCTCCAGGTTCTCCTCGACCGTCATCTGCAAAAAGGCGCGACGGCCCTCGGGGACCTGAGCCAGGCCCTTACCCACCAGCTTATCGGCGGGCGTATGGGTAATGTCCTCGCCCATAAACTTGATGGAGCCGGTCTTGGAACGCAGCAGGCCCGAGACGGTTTTAAGCGTCGTAGACTTACCAGCACCGTTCGCACCGATCAGAGCAACGATCTCGCCCTCGTTGACGTTAAAGGAGATGTCCTTGATGGCGTGGATGGCGCCGTACCAGACGTTGATGTTGTAGACGGAAAGCATCGGCTCTGCCATTTAGTTCTCCCCCTTATCCTGCTTGCCCAGATACGCCTCGATAACGGCGTCGTTGTTCTGGATTTCCTCGGCCGTGCCCTTGGCGATGACCTTACCAAAGTTGAGCACGCAGATGCCCTCGCAGATGTTCATGACGAGCGACATATCATGCTCGATAAGCATGATGGCAATGCCGAAGGTGTCGCGAATCTTGACGATGTTCTCCATGAGCTCTGCGGTCTCGGACGGATTCATGCCGGCGGCAGGCTCGTCGAGCAGCAGCAGCTTGGGATTGGTGGCAAGTGCACGGACGATCTCCAGGCGGCGCTGAGCGCCGTAAGGCAGCGAGCCGGCCTGTTCGTTTGCCAGATGTTCCATATCAAAGATGGACAGCAGCTCCATGGCACGCTCGTGAGCAGCCTTCTCGTGCTTCCAATACGTCGGCAGGCGCAGCACGCCCTCAAAGCCGGAGTAACGCTCCTGGTTATGCAGGCCGACCTTAACGTTATCCTCCACCGTCATGGTGTTGAACAGGCGAATGTTCTGGAACGTACGGGCAATACCCATGCGGTTGACCTGATAGACCGACTTGCCCGAGGTGTCCTCGCCGTCGAGCAGGATGGTGCCGTGCGTGGGCTGGTACACCTTGGTGAGCAGGTTGAAGACCGTGGTCTTGCCGGCGCCGTTGGGACCGATCAGACCGGCAATCTCGGTCTTGCCGATAGTCAGGCTAAAGTCGTCGACTGCCTTAAGGCCACCGAACTCAATGCCCAGGTGGATGCACTCGAGTGCAGGGCACTCGCCCAGGTCGCGGTCGGGAACGATGGCGCCAGAAGGATACGGGACCATCTTGCCCTTCTTGAACTCAAATTTACTGGGCATCGGCTGCCACCTCCTTCTTGGAAGCAAAGCGATCCTTGACGCGACCGAAGAACGCCTTGAGCTGCGGGTTGTTGGTAAAAATCATGACCAGGATCAGCACGATGGCGTAGATGAGCATGCGGTAGTCCGAGAACTGACGGAGCAGCTCGGGAAGCACCGTGAGCAGCGCCGCCGCGATGACGGAGCCGCGCATATTGCCCAGACCGCCCAGGACCACGAACACCAGAATGAGGATCGACGTGTTGAAGTCGAACTTGGTGGCGGAGAGCTGCGAGAAGTTACCGCCGAAGAGGGCTCCGGCAGCACCGGCGAGGGCAGCGGAAACCACGAAGGCGATCATGCGGTACTCGGTGACGGAGATGCCTACGGACTCGGCTGCAATCTTGTTATCGCGCACGGCCATAATGGCACGGCCGGTACGGCTGCGAACCAGGTTGAGCACGATCACGAGTGCGACCATGACCAGGATGGCACCGGCGAGGAAGGTCGAGTACGTCGACACGCCCGAGGCGCCCTGGGCGCCCTTGATGATGGCGGTGCCGTCCTCGAGCAGGTGCAGGTCGTCGATCGTGGAGTTGCCCGTGATGTTAAAGATCACGTGCAGGCCGCGGGAGTCGACGCCCACAATGAGGCAGGTGACGATCTCTTTGATGATCTCGCCAAAAGCCAGGGTCACGATAGCCAGATAGTCGCCGCTCAGGCGCAGGACCGGGATGCCGATCAAGAAGCCCAGGATGGCGGCAGCGATGGCGCCGACCACGATGCTGATGATAAGGCGCACCGGGTCGGAGGGAACGGCGCTCTCAAGGGCGACCGCGGTGACGATGCCCGTGTAGGCGCCGACGCTCATAAAGCCCGCATGGCCCAGCGACAGATCGCCCGCGATGCCGACGACAAGGTTGAGGGAAATGGCCATGACGATGTAGGCCGTGATGGGAACCAACTGACCGGCGATCATGCGCGGAATCATGTGGTTCGACTGCATAAAGAACACGATGGCGAAGGCCACGATGCACATGGCGTACGTAACAAAGTCGTGACGCGTCTGCTTATCTTTAAGAAACTTCATACCGCTCACCTACACCTTCTCGGGGACGTACTTGCCCAAGAGTCCGGCAGGCTTGACGAGCAGGACGATGATCAAAACACCAAAGACGATGGAGTTGGCAAGGCTCGTGGAAATGTAGGCCTGCGCCATCGCCTCGATGATGCCGATGAGAATGCCGCCGACAAAGGCGCCGGGGATGGAACCGATGCCACCGAAGACGGCGGCGTCGAAGGCCTTGATGCCAGGCATGGCGCCCGTCGTAGGCTGCAGCACCGGCGAGTAGGAGCACAGGAGCACACCGGCGATGGCGGCAAGGGCGGAGCCGATGGCAAACGTCATCGAGATGGTGCGGTTGACGTTGATGCCCATGAGCTGAGCGGCGGCCTTGTCCTCGGACACGGCACGCATGGCTTTGCCCATCTTGGTCTTTCCTGTAAAGAACATCAGGCCGGCCATGATAACCAGGCAGGCGACGATGGTGACGAGCGAGACGGCGCTTACGTTGAACTTGGCCAAGAACTCCGGCACCTGGAAGGTGACGAGCGAAGTGAAGTTCTTGGGCGTGGCGCCCCACAGAAGCTGCGCGGCGTTCTGCAGGAAGTAAGACACGCCGATAGCCGTGATCAGAACGGCCAGCGGGCCCGCCTGACGCAGCGGCTTATAGGCCAGACCCTCGATGAGAACACCGAGAACGGTACAGACCACACAAGAGAGAACTACAGATGCCCAGCCCGGGAGGCCGAGATACGACGTGGCGCAGAACGAGACATAGGCACCGACCATGATGACATCGCCGTGAGCGAAGTTGAGCATCTTGGCGATACCGTAGACCATGGTGTAGCCCAACGCGATGATGGCGTAGACGCTGCCCATGGACAGGCCGTTGACCAGGTATTGGATAAAGACCGTCATGTTCCACATCCCCCTTTCGAATAGGTTTCCAGTTAATGTATGAAACAGGGACGTTACATCGTCCCTAGATACCAAGCAAGCAGGGAAGGCCAAAACCTCCCCTGCTTGGGATCAAAACCGCTCTATGTAAGGCGGCCTATTAGGCCTGTACGTACTTGCCATCGGTGATGACGTACGCCGTGGGCTCCTTCTGAACCTGGCCCTTATCGTTCCAGGTGAGCTTGCCGGTCAGACCGTCAACGGTAATCTTGAGCATAGCCTTGGACAGCTTCTCGGCGGCCTCGGTCGGATCGGCGTCGACTCCAAGACCGGCCTCCCTGACGGCCTCGGCCACCGCGTGCACGCCGTCGTAGGCGTCGGCGGCAAACTGGTCGGGGGTATCGCCGTACTTATCCTTGTAAGCGTTGACGAAGTCGGCGTTCTTCTCGTCGTCGGCAGAGAACGGGGTCATGAGCAGCAGACCCTCGGCAAGAGAGGTATCGAAGCCCTCAACGCCCAGGATGCCGTCCATGCCGTCGCAGCCCATCATCTTGACGTCGTAGCCCATGTCCTTGGCGTTCTTGAGCAAAACGGACGCCGGCGTGTAGTAGATCGGCGCAAAGATCATGGTGGCGCCGGCCTGCTTGGCCTTGGTCAGCTGGTTGGTAAAGCTCGTGGCGGAGTCGTCCTTAAAGGTCTCCTCGTCGACAATCTCGAGCTTGGACTCAGCGGCCTGGGCCTTAAAGGAATCTGCGATGCCCGAAGAATAGGCGTCGCCGGAGTTATAGAACAGCACGAACTTCTCGTCCGCATACTTCTGCGCCAGGAACTTGGCAGCGTTGACACCCTGGTTGGGGTCGGTGAAGCAAACCTGGAAGACGCAATCCTTGCCGTCGGTGACGTCCTCGGAGGACGCGGACGGGGTGATCATGAACGTCTTGGGGTCGTTACCACACTCTGCGGCAACGGCAACCGACGCACCCGTGGTGGTCGGACCGACGAGGGCCTGCATGCCCCAGTCGAGCAGGGTGTTGAAGGCGTTGACGGCCTTCTCGCCATCGGCCTGGTCATCCTCGGCCTTGCTGGCAAGCGGCAGCTCCTTGGTCGAGAAATCCTTGCAGCCGAGCTCGACACCCTGGGTAACGGACTTGCCGTAGGACGCGTTGGCGCCGGTCAGCGGGCCGATGGTGCCGATCTTAAACGAAGCGTCGCTCGAAGCGGAACCGCTGTCGCCGCCGTTGGAGGAGCAGCCAGCTAGAATGGACATCGCCCCCAGACCTGCTGCGCTCGCGATAACGCTCCTGCGATTCATAACAGGGTTCAATGACTTACCGGTGAGGCTCGACATGCGGCTCTCCTCTCAAATCTCGTCGGGTTTCGGTTGCCCGACAGGCCATCCTTCGCCGTGTTCGGCGTTCGCAAAATAGTAGACGCTTTAGTTGAGAAAAGTGGCGATTATTTCAACTTTTCTTTTGCTTTGTCCATTTATCCATATTTATGCGTATTTCTATCGGTTTATGCAGTTTAGCCACTTTATTATGTGAAAGTAATGTTTCTGTTCTGTTACAAGCGCCCTTGCCCTGAATAAAACGGCCTCACCGGTAGCGCTTTATGCGCACTTAGGCGGCGATGTACTTGCCATCCTGAATCACATAGGCCGTAGCGGGCTTTTCGACCTGGCCCTCGTCGTTCCACGTGAGCTCGCCCGTCAGGCCCTCAATCTTGATCTTGCGCATGGCCTTGGCAAGATCGTCGGCAATGTCGGCACCATCGGCCGTAATATCGATGCCCGCCTTGTCGATGGCCTCGGCGATGGCGTGGACACAATCGTAGGCGTCGGCGGCAAACTGGTTAGGCGTCTCGTCGTAGGCATCCTTATAGGCCTTGACGAAGTCGGCATTCTTCTCGTCATCGGCGGAAAACGGGGTCATGAGCAGTACGCCCTCGGCAAGAGAGGTATCGAAGCCCTCCACAGAGAGCAGGCCGTCCATGCCGTCGGTACCCATGAGCGTCATGTCGTAGCCCATGTCCTTGGCGTTCTTGAGCAAAACGGACGCCGGCGTGTAGTAGATCGGCGCAAAGATGAGCGTGGCGCCGGCCTCCTTGGCCTTGGTGAGCTGGTTGGTAAAGCTCGTGGAGGAATCGTCCTTAAAGGTCTCGGTATCGACGATATCAAGTTTGGACTCCTTGGCCTGCTCGGCAAAGGCATCGGCAACACCCGAGCTGTACGTATCGCCGGAGTTGTAGAACAGGGCGATCTTGGCGTCCGCGTATTTCTCGGCCAAGAACTTCGCAGCGCTGGCGCCCATGGTGGGATCGGTGAAGCAAACCTGAAAGACCGTGGTCTTATCCTTGGTGACGTCGAGCGACGAGGCCGAAGGCGTGACCATGAGCATATCGTCGGCGATCTCGCCCGAGACGGCGACGGCGGCACCAGTCGTGACGGGGCCGACGAGAGCCTGCATGCCCCAGTCGCACAGGGTATTGAAGGCGTTGATAGCCTTCTCGCCGTCAGCGACGTCATCCTCGGACTTAAGCGAGAGTTTGAGGTCCTTGGTCGAGAAATCCTTGGCGGCGAGCTTGGCACCCTTCTCGGCCGAAACGCCATAGGTTGCCGCGGCGCCGGTCAGAGGGCCGATGACACCGATCTTGAAGGTCTTGCCGTCATCGGCGGAGCCGCCCTCCGAGCCACCCGACGAGCAACCAGCGAGTGCCACGGTGCTGCCGAGCGCCGCGGCACCGGCGAGAAAGTTCCTACGGCTGAGCGTGCTGTTGATGTTGAACATGGTGTCCCCCTTTTCGCTGGCCGCAGTGCGGCCGTCTTGCGGTACGGGGCAAACCTTATGGCGCAAACGTTGACAGTTTGTTACGGAGTTTCGTTTGTAGCGAGCATGTTTCCAATGTTTCCGCAGCGTTTCGGGGGTGCCGTTTTGTGCGACTCCTGTTGCCTGGCGAGCACGCGCCCTCGGTTCACGCTAGAATGCACTCAACCTTTAAGCGGTTAATCCATCCATAAGATGCACGAAGGAGCTATCTATGAGCGAACCCCTGCGCACCGTGAACGTCGGTCTGATCGGTCTGGGAACCGTCGGCGGCGGCGTGGCCCGTCTGATCAAGAGCCACCACGATGAGTACCTGGCAGCCTACGGCATCGACCTTAAGCTGACCCGCGCCTGCGCGCTTGCTTGGGAGCAGGCCGAGGCGGCAGGCATTGAGCGCGAGGCCTTTACGAGTGACTGGCACGACGTCGTCACCGACCCCGCCGTCGACATCGTCGTCGAGCTCATCGGCGGCGAACATCCCGCAACCGAGATCTTCACCACTGCCTTTGAGCACGGCAAGCACGTCGTCTCTGCCAACAAGGCCCTGCTGGGCCGTCACGTCGAGACGCTTGCCGAGAAGGCACGCGCGTGCGGCGTGCAGATTAAGTGCGAGGCCAGCTGCGGCGGCGGCATCCCCATCGTGAGCACGCTTGAGCATGACCTGGTGGGCAACAAGATCCTGACCATCGCCGGCATCCTTAACGGCACCACCAACTACATCCTGTCGCGCATGGACGCCGAGGGCGCCGATTACGCCGACGTGCTCGCCGACGCACAGGCTAAGGGCTATGCCGAGGCCGACCCGTCCGCCGACGTCGACGGCTTCGACGCCGCCAGCAAGACGGCGATCCTCGCTTCCATCGGCTTTGGCACCCGCGTTACCACCGACGATGTGTACCAGCAGGGTATCCGTACCATCGGTGCCGAGGACATCGCCCAGGCCCGTGAGCTCGGCTACACCATTAAGCTGCTCGGCATCGCCCGCAACACCGACGCCGGCGTCGACGTCCGTGTGCATCCCACGCTGATCCCCGCCGACCACATGCTTGCCAAGGTCAACGGCGCCATGAACGCTGTCTACGTGGTGGGCGACGCCGTGGGCGAGACCATGTTCTACGGTGCCGGCGCAGGCTCCTTCCCCACCGCGAGCGCCGTCGTGGGCGATATCCTGTCGCTCTCCGAGCAGATCAGCCGCGGCGTGGCTCCGCTGCCCGAGATTGAGCCCTATGGTCACAACCTCGCCTTTAAGCCCATGGACGAGCTCCAGACCAAGTACTATGTGCGCCTGAAGGTCGCCGACCGCGTGGGCGCCCTGTCCGAGACGGTCGATATCTTTGCCAAGCACAACATCTCGATCTCGCTCATCAACCAGGTCGAGGACGGCAAGTCGGGCGTCAGCGATGCCTGCTCGGTCATCTTCCTAACGCACCGCGCGCTCGAGAAGGACGTCCAGGCTGCCGCCGCCGAGCTTGCCAGCGTCGACTGCGTGGCCGAGGTCGCCAACGTCCTGCGCATCGAGGACGTCGAGGCCTGGACAGAAGGCGTCATGGCCAACTAGTCCACTACTTCGAACCTCAACGAAGCCCAACGCAAAAGGCGCGCTGTCTGCATCAACCGCAGGCAGCGCGCCTTGTTCTGCTTGCAGGGGAAGCTGCGTCCCGGTATTTCAGCTCAGAACGGGGCGCAGTTTCCCTCAGGGCCTTCTTTCAGAAACTATGTCCCATTCTGGGCGCGGATTCTGGGACACGCTTTCCGTAACGGGCCTCTCGCGGAAAGCGCGTCCCACTCTGGACGCGGATTCTGGGATGCATTTTCCGCGACGGCGTTGGCTACCTGCCGTCGTCGTCCTGGGCTTCATCGCGCGCATAGAGCTCCAGCATGCGGCGGCGGTATTCGCGCACGGCGAGCTTGGCGCGCTCCAGGCGACGGCGTTCGAGCGGGGTGAGCTTGCCTGGGTCGATCTCGTCGCCGTAAGTCTTATCGGCAAGCAGGTGCGCCGCGTCCACGATGCGGGCATCGATGTGGTCGCTCGCTGCCTCGGCGGAAAAACGCTCGGCAATCGTATCGAGCGTAGGCAAGCCCTCGAATACGCGACCATGGCCATGCGAAGTCAGCAGCTCGTGCTCACGTGCGAGCAGGCTCGCCAAATCGTGATGGGCGCGCAGGATGTCGAGCGCATCGGATGGATGCTCGGCAACTTCTGCCACGGCGGCGACCGGCGCGGCGTCGACCACGCGGTAGAAGAGCTGCGCGAGCAACGGCATCAAGAACACCGTGATGGCACCGGCAGCAACCATGACCGACGCAATATCTTGCGACAGCGCGCCCGCGTTGACGGCAACGCTTGTCACGGCAACGATGATCGGCAGGGCCGTGGTGCAGTACAGGGCCACGGTAATGCGACCATACGCCGACACATCGCGCGTCGCAGGACAAATGCTCATAGAAATAAGAATGGGCACGGCACGAATAATCAACAACGCCACGATAAAGCCCACGAGCAGACCCGGGCGCGACGCCACGGCCGTCAGATCGATCTTTGCGCCCGATACGGTAAAGAATACCGGAATCAAAAAGCCGTAGGCCAGGCCATCGAGCTTGGTCTCGAGCGTATGGTTGCCCTCGGGGATGATATAGCGCAAGACAAAGCCGGCGGCAAAAGAACCCAACACGATGTCGAGATCAAAGACGGCCGAGAACGCCACGAGTGTGACCAGGATGAGCACCGTCAGGCGCACGAAGGTCTGCGACGTGGTATCGGCGCGTTCCTCGACAAACGCAAAGAAGCGGCTGCCGACACGCTTGGAGCGGCTTGGGACCACAGCCAGCAACACGCAAACCACCGCAAACAAGCCAAGGATTACGAGCGTTTGGATGCCAGTGCGGGCAGACAGCAGCACCGACATGGCGAGCACAGGGCCGAGCTCACCCCAGGTGCCATACGCGAGAATCGAGTCGCCCACACGCGTGCCAGTGAGCGAGCGCTCACGCATGATGGGCACGAGCGTGCCGAGCGCCGTCGAAGTGAGGGCAAGCGTCACGGCGATACCGTCGAAATGACTGACTGAGAACCACGGGGTAAAGCGCACGGCAAGCCAGGCGATACCAAACGTGACGACCCACGTCGCCAAGCCGTAGCGCCCCTCGACGCCCGTGATGCTCTTGGGGTCGATCTCAAAGCCGGCAAGCAGGAACAAAAAGGCCAGGCCGAGCTCGGACACGAGCGAGACCTCGGCATCTACATGGATAATGTCGAGCATATGGGGTCCCAGCACCGCGCCAAACACGAGCAAAAAGACCGTCTCGGGAACGGGTTTCCCGGGAATCGCCGAGGCGATAAAAGGACTCGCAAAGGCCACGAGTGCGATGATGGCGAGCGAAACGAATGCCATGTGATGCCTTTCTCTTGTTTGCGCTTCACTGTAGCACCCTCGCCGTCCTCAACGCGCCGCGAGCTGTCGTATCATAGTGAGGTTTACAAACATGTGGCTCAAGGCGACCGCGAGGCTTGCCCCGTAAACCGACCGCTGCCGCATACCGTACCGTACGCCCAACCGATCAGGAAGGCAGGAACCAATGGTCTCTCGTATCTACGTGGAGAAGAAACCCGGGTTCGACGTCGAGGCTCAGCAGCTCAAGGGCGAGCTGACCGAAATTCTCGGCATCAAGGGCATCGAGGCCCTGAGGATCATCAACCGCTACGACGTCGAGGGCATCGACGAGGAGCTTTTCCGCTCCTGCGTGCCGACCGTCTTTAGCGAGCCCCAGGTCGATGTGACCTACGACGAGCTCCCCGCAAGCGATGGCGCCGTCTTTGCCGTCGAATTCCTGCCTGGCCAGTTTGACCAGCGCGCCGACTCCGCCAGCGAGTGCGTGCAGCTCATCAGCCAGGGCGAGCGCCCCGCCGTGCGCTCCGCCAAGGTCTATATGATCTCGGGCACTCTGGACGAAGCCGCCATCGATGCCATCAAGCACTACGTGGTGAACCCCGTCGAGGCGCGCATCGCCTCGCTCG
Organism: Collinsella sp.; assembly: GCA_037277825.1. GTDB lineage: Bacteria > Actinomycetota > Coriobacteriia > Coriobacteriales > Coriobacteriaceae > Collinsella. The sequence goes on along the minus strand of JAYBEF010000074.1, from coordinate 43,156 downwards.
ACCTGCCCGAGACGCTGTACATGGAGACCCCCGAGCCCCAGCCCGTCGAGGTGCTCGACGGTTTCCGCGAGCTCGATGAGGCCGGCCTTGCGGCTTTTATCGCCGAGCGCGGTCTTGCCATGGACGAGGCGGACATCGCCTTCTGCCAGCAGTACTTCCGCGATGAGGATCGCGACCCCACCATCACCGAGATCCGCGTGATCGACACCTATTGGTCCGACCACTGCCGCCACACCACCTTCGGCACCGTCCTGGACGACGTGACAATCGACGACGCCGTGGTGCAGCAAGCCTTCGACCGCTACATGGAGATGCGCCACGAGCTCGGTCGCGACGCCAAGCCCGTCTGCCTCATGGACATGGGCACCATCGGCGCCAAGTACCTTAAGAAGACCGGCGTCATGACCGATGTCGATGAGTCCGAGGAGATCAACGCCTGCACCGTCAAGGTGAAGGTCGATGTCGACGGCGAGGACCAGGACTGGCTGTTCCTCTTTAAGAACGAGACCCACAACCACCCGACCGAGATCGAGCCCTTCGGCGGTGCCGCCACCTGCGTGGGCGGCGCTATCCGCGACCCGCTCTCGGGCCGCAGCTATGTGTACCAGGCCATGCGCGTCACCGGCGCCGGCGACCCCACCGTCCCGGTTTCCGAGACGCTCGAGGGCAAGCTGCCGCAGCGCAAGCTCGTGACCACCGCTGCCGCCGGCTACTCCAGCTACGGCAACCAGATCGGCCTTGCCACCGGTCAGGTTAATGAACTCTATCACCCCGGTTACGTGGCCAAGCGCATGGAAGTTGGCGCCGTCGTGGGCGCCACCCCGGCAAACCACGTTCGTCGCGAGTGCCCCGCCCCCACCGACAAGATCATCCTGCTGGGTGGTCGCACCGGCCGTGACGGCATCGGTGGCGCCACCGGCTCCTCAAAGACCCAGAACACCGAGTCCATCGAGACCTCGGGTGCCGAGGTCCAGAAGGGCAACGCCCCGGTCGAGCGCAAGCTGCAGCGTCTGTTCCGCCGCGGCGACGCCTGCCGTCTGATCAAGCGCTGCAACGACTTTGGCGCCGGCGGCGTCTCGGTCGCCGTGGGTGAGCTTGCCGACGGCCTGTATGTCGACCTGGACACCGTGACCAAGAAGTACGACGGCCTGGATGGCACCGAGCTCGCCATCTCCGAGTCCCAGGAGCGTATGGCCTGCGCCGTCGCCGACGGTGACGTCGAGGAGTTCATGGGCTACGCCGCCGAGGAGAACCTGGAGGCAACCGTTATCGCCGAGGTTACCGCCGAGCCGCGCATGCGCATGGCATGGAACGGCGTCGCCATCGTCGATCTATCCCGCGAGTTCCTCAACTCCAACGGTGCACCCAAGCACCAGGTCGCCCACGTCTGCGCCCGCAGCGTGTGGCAGCCCAGCTGGGCCGGCACCACACTTGCCGAGCGCATGACCTCGCTCGTCACCGATCTTAACGTCGCCTCCAACAAGGGCCTTTCCGAGCGCTTCGACTCCACCATCGGTGCCGCAACCGTGCTTATGCCTTTTGGCGGCAAGACGCAGCTCACCCCGAGCTCGGCCATGGTCGCCAAGTTCCCCGTGGACGGCGAGACCACCACGGCAAGCGCTATGGCATGGGGCTTCAACCCCTACCTGATGGAAGCCGACCAGTTTGCGGGCGCCTACCTGTCCGTGGTCGAGTCCATCGCCAAGCTCGTGGCTGCCGGCTTTGAGCACAAGCGCGCCTACCTCTCCTTCCAGGAGTACTTCGAGCGCCTGCGCACCGAGGCAGAGCGCTGGGGCAAGCCCATGGCAGCCGTCCTGGGCGCTCTCATGGCCCAAGTCGACCTGGGTGCCGGCGCCATCGGCGGCAAGGATTCCATGAGCGGCTCGTTTGAGGACGAGGCCGGCGAGCTCAACGTTCCGCCCACCCTGATCAGCTTCGCTGTCGCCGTGGGCAAGGCGGCCCGCGCCGTCTCCCCCGAGTTCAAGGGCCTGACGCACCGCGTCGTCCGCATCGCCCCCGCCACCTATGGCGAGGACTACCGCCCCGACGCCCAGCAGCTGCTCGCCGCGTTTGATGCCGTCGAGGCGCTCACCGCCACCGGTGACGCCCTGGCCGTCTCCACGCCCGGCTACGGCTGCGGCGCCGAAAGCCTCTTTAAGATGTGCGTCGGCAACCAGATCGGTATCGAGCTTGCCGAGGATGTGGACGTGGAGAGCCTCTTCACCCCGCTCTATGGCAGCTTTATCGTCGAGCTCGCCGAGGATGCCGAGCTGCCCGAGGTCGCCGACGGCGTTGTCGTCGAGCCCCTGGGCACCACCGTCGAGGGCTATGTCATCGACACCGGCTCCGAGGTCATCGAGCTCTCCGAGCTCCAGGAGGCCTGGGAGAGCGGCATCGAGGGCGTCTTTGCCTACCGCAGCGCCGACGAGACTGCCAAGGTCGAGACCATCGACTTCCGTGCCAAGGATATCCACGTGTACAGCGGCGCCAAGATCGCCCGTCCGCGCGTGGTAATCCCCGTGTTCCCCGGCAACAACTGCGAGTACGATAGCGCCCGTGCCTTCCGCGCAGCCGGCGCCGAGGCCGACACCTTCGTGATCAACAACCTCACGCCCGAGGCCGTCGCCGAGAGCACCCACGAGCTTGCCCGCCGCATCCGTGCAAGCCAGATCGTCATGATCCCCGGCGGCTTCTCGGGCGGCGACGAGCCCGACGGCTCTGCCAAGTTCATCACGGCGTTCTTCCGCGCTCCCGAGGTCACCGAGGCAGTCCGCGACCTGCTCAAGGCCCGCGATGGCCTGATGCTGGGCATCTGCAACGGCTTCCAGGCCCTGATCAAGCTCGGCCTGGTGCCCTACGGCGACATCGTCGACGCCACGCCCGATGCGCCCACGTTGACGTTCAACACCATCGGCCGCCACCAGAGCCGTCTGGTGCGCACCCGCATCTCGTCCAACCTGTCCCCGTGGCTGTCGCAGTGCAGCCTGGACGACCCCTACACCGTCGCCATCAGCCACGGCGAGGGCCGCTTTGTCGCCAATGACGAAGTGCTCGCCCAGCTGATCGCCAACGGCCAGGTCGCCACGCAGTACGTGGGCGAGGACGGCAAGCCCAGCATGGATCTCTCCGTCAACCCCAACGGCTCCGCGCTCGCCATCGAGGGCATCACGAGCCCCGACGGCCGCGTCCTGGGCAAGATGGGCCATGCCGAGCGTCGCGGCGACAACCTGTACCGCAACGTGCCCGAGCATGTCCCCGGCGATAAGTTCATGCCGATCTTTGAGAGCGGCGTAGCCTACTTCGCTTAAAGCTTTCCCATCGGGTACAATCCCCTCGGGTAACAACGCCCGCCACCGGCACCCCCGGTGGCGGGTTCTTTTTTGCTTCGCGCATACAGGAAGGACATCATGGAAAGCCGCAAGCCGTATCTCGCCACCCTGCCCGGACTCATCCTGGGCTGTCTCGTTTGCTGCGCGCTCTGGGGCTCCGCCTTCCCCTGCATCAAGATCGGCTACGGCCTCTTTGGCATTCCCGCGCACGACAGCGCCTCGCAGCTGCTCTTCGCGGGTCTGCGCTTCACCCTTGCCGGCATGCTAGTCATTGTTGGCATGAGCGTGGCCCAGCGCCGACCGCTCGTTCCGCAAGCGCGCGATATCAAGCCCATCTGCATCTTGTCGCTCTTCCAGACCATCGGCCAGTACTTCTTTTTCTACCTTGGTCTCTCCCGTGCAAGCGCTATGTCGAGCTCCATCATCGAGGCTAGCGCCAACTTCTTGGCTATTCTCTTTGCCGCCCTGGCGTTTCGCACCGAAAAGCTCGATGCGGCCAAGGTGCTCGGCTGCGTACTGGGCTTTGCCGGTGTCGCGCTCGTCAACCTTTCGGGCGCGGACGGCACCTTTGGCTTTACGCTCGACGGCGAGGGCTTTATCCTGGCCTCCACCGTCGCGGGTGCCCTTTCGACCTGCCTGATCGGCATCTTCTCGCGCGAGCACGACGGCGTCTTGCTTGCCGGGTGGCAGTTCTTGGTCGGCGGCCTGGTCCTCACCGCCATCGGCTTTATGATGGGTGGCGCGCTCTCCCCCACGGCGATTGCCCCCGCCATCGCGCTCATCATCTACATGGCGCTTATCTCCGCGGTCGCCTACTCGCTGTGGTCGCGCCTGCTTGCCGTCAACCCCGTCAGCCGAGTCTCGGTTTTTGGGTTTATGAACCCCGTCTTTGGTGTGCTGCTGAGCGCGCTGCTGCTCGGCGAGGGCGCTGGCACGAGCCCCGTTACCGTCATCGTTGCCCTGCTGTTGGTCTGCGGCGGCATCATCATCGTCAACAAACCCAAAAAAGCCTAGCGAGCTCACCTTTTTAGGGAGGGTGTTCACACACTTTAGCTTAATGGGGTGCGCTGGTTCTCGTTGATTTCGTACCGAGCGCGGTGGCAGACGCCCGTCTTGCCGCAACGCGCCTAGGCATTATGGCCGGTGGCCCCTACAAACGCAAAAGGGGCGCATGACCATCGCAACGGTCGTGCGCCCCTTTTTTCTAGCGAACCTGGATGCCGGATTTCTTTTTGGCGTCCTTGATGCGATAGAGCTCCGCATCGGCAGCGCGCAGAAGCTCTTGCCACGTGTTGATCCCATCGCCGTAGCGCGCGTAGCCAATAGACATTCGAAGCGAATAGGGTGTCTCGGCGCGCGAGAGCTCGCTATTGATCGCCGAACACAGGCGGATAATGTCGTGCTCCGTCGCCCCCTTTTGCAGTACGACGAACTCATCACCGCCATAGCGCGCAATAAAGCCGCCGGACGGCGAACAGGCGTCCTTGAGCACTGCGGAAACAACCTGAAGAGCATGGTCGCCCTCCACATGTCCATACTGATCGTTAATCTGCTTAAAGTCGTCGGCGTCCATCATAAGCAGATACACATCATCGGCCTGGTCCACATTTGAAAAGAGCGACAGCATATAGGTCTCAAAACGGTTGCGATTGTTAAGGCCAGTCAACGGGTCGGTCGAGATCAGTTGCTCCTGACAAACAATGTAGAGCTGCAACATACTTAACATGATGCCGACACTAAGGCAGGGACCCGAATAAAAGACCTGAAAGACACCGGCCACCAAGGCCGGAATGGCGAAAAATGCCAAGGTTTGATAGATGGCCTTCTTTTGTAGGCTCTCGACCTTGCAAGATTGTATAAACGCATGCAGGGACGTATATATAACGTAGCAGTAGCTGACGATGGGCTGGATCATATAGACAAAACCGCGACGATACGCGCCCTGCGCATCGATATAGAACAGGGCATGCGTCCAGTAGCTAGTAAACGCCAGTACGACTACCAGCACCGCAGGCAGCGTTACAAACGCCATCCTATAGCGCGCGGTCAAAAGGCGAGAACCCTGCACCGTCTCGGAATAGATAAACCAAATGAGGCACGCGGCGGCAAAGAGCGAAAACGAAACCGCGTTGGAAATCCAGTTGGCAGCAATGCCCAGCGTGCCGCCCACACCGTCCGAAAGCGTCCAGATTATATCGAATAACATGTACGCGGCAGAGGTGTAGCCGAGCGTACTAAACAATAACTGTTGGGTACTCGAGAACAAGGAGTGGCGACTTCGCGCGGCAAGCCCGATAAGAACAATCATGCATAGCAGGAATATCTCGATCTTGAGTGCCTTAACCACTAGACGCCATCCCCTCAATATCCAAGTGGTCAGAATCGCCCGATTCGTGTCTGGGCAATAAACGCCCCTTACTCCGCAGGGGTAAGGGGAATAATAGCAGAGCGCCCGAACGTTGCTGCAAGACAGCTCTCGTTCGGGCGCTCTGACGGCGCGAGTTGCACGCCGGAATCAATTATCGGTAACGGACGTTACTCACCGTCGATATCGGTTGCGACAGCCTCCTCGATAGCTTCGACGCCAGCAGGCGACAGGTCTTCCTTGCCCTGACAGAACTTCTTGTCGACCCAACCGGTCAGAATCGGAGCCATGATTGCCGTGATGATAACGGCGGTGGCGATCTGGGCGTACGCAGTGGGTGCAAGCTCGGCGTAGCGCGGCGCGACCTCGGCAAGAGCAACCGGCGTGGTCATAGCCGTGCCGGCGATGGTGGAACAAGCCACGGCAGCTTTGCCGTTACCACCGCACAGGCGCTCGAACGCAAAGGTGATGGGACCGACGATAAACAGCGTGACAAGGCCCAGCAAGATGCCGGAAATACCGCCGGTGATAAAGCTCGACAGGCTCATGGACGCACCGAGCTGAAATCCGATGACGGCGATCGCGGGATTGGCGCCGGGAACCAGCAGGTTCTTGATGAACGGGAAGAGGTTGCCCAGAACCATGCCGATAACGAGCGGCAAAATGGAGCCGATGATGGTACCGACAGGGATGTTGGCGAGACCCGAAACGCCCAGGATGATCATGGTGACGGCGGGACCGGCCGTAAAGAACAGAATACCCACGGCGCCCTGCTCGGATTCGTCGCCGAACTCGCCCATGATGCCCGTGTAGAGCGCCATGTTGCAAAACGTAATGCCGCCGATGATGGAAACCGAACTCAGGCCCAAAAGGTTGTCGTTAAAGAAATACGCAACGCCCAGACCCAGCGCGGCTGCCACCACAAGCTTAGGAATCAGCACGACGATGCCGGTCTTGATGGCACCCGGCGTGGACTTAAAGCTGATGCCGGCGCCCACAAACAGCAGGATCGCGGCGACGATGGTATTGGAACCGCCGCGGCAGGCAGCCGTAAAGAAGCCGCCGATCTCAAAGACCTGCGGACAGAAAGTGTTGAGCAAAAGGCCAACGATCATGGGATAGATCATGATGTCGCCCGGGATACGCGGGACTTTGAATTTCTTTTGCTCGTTGGCGGTCGCTCCCTGTGCCATGAAACCCCCATTTCCGCTGACGCGGAACAAAAGACCACGTCATACTTTGCTACAGTAAAGTTTGATCATGGTACCAGAAGAAGCAGACCAGCTCAGTGAGAAATTCGATTCGTTAGGCCGGGACGCCAAACGTGCCCCGCTCTTATATGAGGCTCAAAACGATATAGAACACGATGCCCGAGACGCAGCAGAAATATCAACCTGCGGCAATAAAGTTCGCCTACAATTGCCACCGGATCGAAAGACGTATCTGTAAGGAAGTCATTATGACAGCTATCGATCGAGCTCGGGCGTCCGAGGCCTTTAAAACCTATACCGATGCCTACGATGCCGCCAACCCGCGTATCGCCCTCAAGATCGAACATACCTATCATGTGGCCGAGACATGCGACGCCGTGGCACGCGAACAGGGCTGGGTGCCAGAGGATATTGACCTGGCATGGCTTTGCGGCCTGCTACACGATATGGGCCGCTTTGAACAGCTGCGACGCTGGGACACCTTTAAGGACGCCGAGAGCATGAGCCATGCGGCGCTCGGCGTCGAGGTCCTCTTTGGCAAACATCCCGCCGACGCACCCGCCACGACAAACATCCGTGACTTTATCGAAACCGATGCACATGACGAGCTCATCCGCGCAAGCATTGCCTATCACAGCGATTTCCGCCTACCTGCACAGCTCGACACACGCACACGGCGCTTCTGCGATATCGTGCGCGATGGCGACAAGATCGACATTATGCGCACCATCGCCGACAGCACCGTCGACACCATCCTCAAGGTTGATGAGGATACATTTCTCGCCAGCCACTTCTCGGCACCGGCGCTTGTCGCCTTTGCCGAACACCGCTGCGTCGCACGCGACGAACGCGATGAGCCGGCCGACTACTTGGTGGGGCTCATCTGCTTTATGTTTGAGCTCGTCTACCCCGCAAGCCGCGCGCTGGCGCGCGAGCAGGGCGATATCTACCGCCTGCTCGACGCGCCCTTTGGCATTGTGCGCCCCTTTACCGATCCCGCCACGCAGGCGACCTGGGAGCGCCTAAAGAAAGAGATGCGAGCCTGGCTAGCCGGCGCCTAGCGCTCGAGCTGGGCCAGGAGCTCCTCAACGACCTCGACGGCGTCGCCGACGACCTTGTACTGGGCGGCGCCAAAGATGGGGGCATCCGGGTCCTCATTGATGGCGATAATGCACTCCGCCCCACCGATGCCGGCAAGATGCTGGATGGCACCCGAGACACCAATGCTCACGAGGAGCTTGGGTGAAACCGACACGCCCGTCTGGCCAATCTGGTGGCGATACTCCAGCCAGCCCGCCTCCACGACGGGTCGTGTGCAGCCGAGCTCGGCACCCAGGGCTTCGGCGAGCTTTCGCATCAAGGGTAGGTTTTTCTTGGAGCCGATACCGCGACCCACAACAACTAGACGCTCGGCATCGGCAATCGAAGCCTGCTGGCCCCATTCCTCAGCGGGAATCGAAATCTCGACACGAGCCTTGGCGTCTTCCGCAAGGAATACCTGGGTAATCGTGCCAGAGCGGCTGTAGTCAAACTCGGGCGCTCCAAAGATACCGGGACGCACCGTTGCCATCTGGGGACGCTGATTGGGGCAAATGATGGTGGCCATCAAGTTGCCGCCAAACGCCGGGCGCGTCTGCTGCAGCAAGCCCGTTTCCGTATCCATCGAAAGCACGGTGCAGTCGGCCGTAAGGCCCGTCTGCAGGCGCACGGCAACGCCAGGCGCCAACTCGCGGCCAAAGGCGGTCGCACCGTACAGAATGGCTTCGGGCTTGCGCTCGGCTACCAAATCGCAGATGAGACGAGCATAGACCTCCGCGTCGTTCTGACGCAGGCGCTCGTCACGACAGACCAGAACTTCGTCCGCACCGGCGCAAACCAGATGTTCCAGGTCCCCGAGCGAGCCCTCGGGGCCCATGCCGACCAGCGCCACCAAGCGACAGCCGCGCGCATCGGCAAGCTCGCGGCCCTTGCCCACGAGCTCGAAGGCCACGGATGCCACGGCATCGTGCTCGTCAGTTTGCACGAAGACCCAAATGTCTCGATATGCGTCAAGGTCTACCGCACCGGTGGTCTCATCGCGCTCGATCGAAATAGCGTTGACGGGGCAGGCGTCGACGCACCCGCCGCACAGGATGCAGCCGTCGGTTACGCGGGCACAGCGATTGGGACGCTCGCCCTCCACCACAATACCGCCCGAGGCGCAGGCGCGAACGCAGCGACCGCAGCCAATGCAGGCTTCGCCATCGATAATCAGTCCGCTCATCTATGCCATCCCCTCGATAATCTTGGCGAGTTTTGCCGCCTGCTCGGACGCCGTGCCCTCAACAGTCTCACACGTTTGGTCGCGGTCGGGCACAAACGAGCGCACGACCTGCGTCGGCGAACCGGCAAGACCGCAACGCGAGGGGTCGGCGTTCACGTCGGCAGCGCCGACCACGCGCACGTCCGCTTCCTCGGCCGCGCGAATGCCAGCGATACTCGGCATGCGCAGCTGGCCAATCTCCTTGGCAGTCGTCATCGCGCACGGCATCTCCAGATACACCGTTTCCTCGCCGGCGTCACAGCCGTGGACAAGCGCCAGCGAGCCGCAGGTCGTAAAGCCCGCGCCCTGCACGCAACTCACGTCGGTCACGCAGGGAATCTCAAAGGCTCCGGCAAGCTCGGGACCAATCTGGGCCGTATCGCCATCAACTGCCATCTTGCCGCAAATGAGCAGGTCAAAGTCCTCGTCGAGCGCCTCGATGCCACATTTGAGGGCATAGGTGGTAGCCAAGGTATCGGCACCCGCAAAGGCGCGATCGGTCAGCAACAGCGCGTCATCGGCGCCGCGGGCGATGCAGTCGCGCAGCAGTGACTCGGTCGCGGGGATGCCCATCGACACCACCGTCACGCGCACATCCATGCCAAAGCCGATAAAGTCATCCTTGAGCGACAGCGCGCATTCCAGAGCGCTTGCATCGAACGGGCTGATGACCGCCTGCTTGCCGTCACGCACAATCGTATTGGTCTTGGGGTCCATCTTGACCTCGGTGCTTCCCGGCACCGCCTTGACGCACACCACCATATGGAATTCGCTCATCTTCACGCGCCCCCTTTCTGAACGAGTTCATCCAAGAGCTTCTCCGAAAACAGGTTGCCGCGGCCGAGCTGTCCAGCAGGGTCGAGTTGGAGCTTGAGTCGAGCCGATTCGACCATGGCCTCGTGGCCGTACATCGTCTCCAAGAAGCCCGCCTTGATCTTGCCGACGCCATGCTCGGCAGAGACGGCACCACCCATGGCCGTGATCTCGGCCGCCCACTGGGCAAAGAGCTCGCCGCCGGCGCGATAATCCTGCGCGTCGCGCGGCAGGATATTCACATGCAGATGGTTGTTGCCGATATGCCCCCAGGCGGCAGACTCAAGCCCGCTTTCGGCCAGCGTGCGACGATAGAGGGCGACGACATCGGCCAGACGTGCATTGGGCACCGACATATCCGAACCCAGCTTGGTAATGGTGAGGTCCGTGCGGCGACGCTCGTCGATGAGCATGTTGACGCTCTCGGGAACCGCGTGGCGGAAGAACCGCTGGCACTCGCGATCGACCTCGGTGCGCGCAACCCATGTCGCGTCGTCGCGGCCGCCCGCAAGCTCCAAAACCCATCCCAAGTGGTACAGCTCCTCGGTCGCCTGTGCCTCGTCGTCGCAGTCGAGCTCCACGTAGACGCAGACCTTTGCCTCATCGTCGAGTGCCGGCAGCGAGGCAAAAGCAGTCGACTGCTCGCGCTGGCGGCGAAGGATATCCAGGGCGCCCGCATCGAAATACTCGATAGCAGCCGCGTGGGACAGGACCGGGCGCACGGAATCGGTAAAGGCAACGGCCTTGTCCTCGCTATCGAAAAAGCAGCTCACGCCCCACACAACCGCGGAAGCAGGCTGCAGGGCGATCTCGAGCTCGGTGATAACGCCGAGCGTGCCACATGCGCCGATAAAGAGATCGATGGCGTCCATATCGTCCGCAACATAATAGCCCGAAGCATTTTTGGTCTTGGGCATGGTGTAGTCAGGAAGATCGAGCTCAAGCGAACGTCCTTCCGCCGTCACAAGTGAAAGGCGACGGCCCTGAGCAAAAACCTCACCGCGGTGAAGCTCGAGCAGGTCACCATCCGCCAGGGCAACGTGAAGGCCCGTGACATGCGGACGCATGGGGCCATAGGCATAGCTGCGGGCGCCGGAGGCGTTGCACGCCGCCATACCGCCCAGGCAGGCAGATGCCTCGGTGGGGTCGGTGGGAAAGAACTGCTCGGGGGCAGCTTGGAACTCCTCGTATGTCCGAAGCGACGCCTGGTCCCAGCCGCCTGTCGGCAGCGCCTTTTTGACCAGCTGTTTGCGCAGCTCCGACAGTACGACGCCCGGTTCCACGCGCAGCAGAAACCGGCCCTCGTCATCGCAGCGAAGACCAAGGTAGCGATTCATGCGCGAGGTGTTGAGGATATGCCCGCCATGAGGCACGGCGCCGGCAGCGAGGCCCGTTCGGGCACCCTGGACAGTCACCGAAACACCGTCGGCATGGAGCTGCCGCAAGATAGCGCGCACCTCGTCTTCCGATGTCGGAAACGAAATGCTCGAAGCCTCGCCCGACGAGCGAGACTCGTCGCGACCGTATTCCTCGAACTCATCGGTGAAGGGTTTGATGGTTGCAGACATGCAGACTCCCCTTTAGCTAACTACAGTGTTTGCAGGGAGATGTTACCGCATCGTTTCGTTGACGTGTTCGAGACCGCCTCCATAATTGAGGTTTTTTACGCGCATGCAATTCGGCGAACGGCCGAGTTTCCTCGGCAGGCGATGCTTTTGACACATATCGTTCCGCCGCCAGCGATCGAAAAATGTCGCTCGAAAAAAGTTGAAGTATTTTTTACCGCCCTTTACCTGCGGGGATGTCAATCCGTCAAGCATTTGGTCAGCTTTTGGTCAAGTTGCGGCTGATACGGTCGGCATCGACAGCCAAAGCCGATAGAAGTTTTGGCCCAAGAGCAGGGAGGTTCCCATGGCATATTACTGGCCCCAGTACGGCATCGCCATCGAGGTCGACGACGACCCTTATCTCTTACCCTTCGATGAAGAGGCATTCCCCGATACGGCGGTCTACCACGTCACCACCGATGTGATCTGCGACCCCGAGTCGTTCTCGGCGCTCGCCCACCACATCGCGCATATCCACGACATCGAGCTCCCTCCCGACTTCGACGAGCTTGTCTACTCACGCCGCCTGATGCTTCACATGCTCTTTGGAGCGAACCCGTCCACCTTTGCGCGCATCTATACCGCCAAGGATGCCGCATGAGCGCGAAGAAGCCACCCCACTTTGCAGGCCTGGGTCGTCGCAAGAAGCTCATCGTTGCCTGCTTGGCCATCGTCTGTGCCCTTGTCGCCGTAGGACTATACGCTTGGCAGTCGCAGCCCGTACCCGAGGCGGGCGCTTCGGTTACGACGGCCGAGGGCAAAACGCGTCAGGAAATCCAAGATGAGCTCGACGCCATCGTCCGCGACAACATGATGACGATTTCGGTCGCACCGGTCGCTCAGCTGCAGGAGGACGGCAAGCTGCGCGTCAACGTGCAAAACGTCCAAGACAATAAATTTCCCCAGCGATTCCGCGTCATCCAAAACGACGAGACCATGTACGAATCCGGTGTGGTCGAGACCGGCAAGACAATCGAAACGTGCCCCGCCGGCGACATCAAAGAAGGCGAGGCGTACATCGAGATTCAGGCGCTCGATGCCAAGACCCTCGACAGCCACGGCAATCCGACACGTGTCAAGGTGCGGGTTGAGCAAGCCGAGAACTAGCTTTTCCGGCCGACGCGGCACCGCACGCAATTCACCAGCATTCGTCCAATCATCGCGGGGACGGCCCGCGGCGAATAGAAAGGAACGACCATGGACATCACCAGGAACATGAACGGAGCCAGAGCGCTCGCCGTGGGCGCAGGGCTCGCGCTCGCGCTCGCAATGGGCGCCGCCCCGACGCCAGCTATGGCAGCCGGGCGCGTTGGAACCACGAAGGTAATGGTCAGGACCGAGATCGACAACGTTGAGTTCAAAGTTCCGACGGTTATTCCCTTCGTCGCCAAGGCCGACGGCACGCTTCAGGGCCCCTCAGAAGACGCGACCACCATCGACAATCATTCGGCCTACGGCATCCATGTCACCAACATGAAGATCGACGCCATGAACACCTGGACCATTGCCGCCGACGCCAAGGCCGGAACCGCGCAGAACTCCATCGACTTTAAGGTCGGCCCCGACGGCGCGCTCCAGAACGCCAGCGCCGCAATGCAGGGAACGGGCCTCGATCTTTCCAAGAATGCAGCCTTCGACATGGGCTACCAGGGCATTGCCGGTGGCACGGACAAAATTAAGCTCAAGACAAGCGGAAACGTCGCCCGCGTCACGCGCGACATCTTCCGCGTAACCGGCGAAGGCGATCAGGTTGCAACGATCACCTGGACGGTCGAGCCCGGTGCGCACACGGCATAAGGCCGTCGCCCTGGCCGCCGCCGTCAGCATCCTAGCGTTTGGGCCAGCCATGGCCTTTGCCCAGCAAGAACAGGCGCAGGCCGCCACGCAAGTGACGGTCGACCTCTCGGAGCTCGACCGCAGCGACCGCGAGGAACCGTTGGCGCAGACAGGCGACAAACGATGGCTCTTGGCAGCAGGCGCCGCAGCAGCAGGCGCGGGAACCGCCGGCCTCGGTCTGCACATCAAACACAGCCAGAAACAAAACATGAACAGGCCGCACTAAATTAGCTAAGGAGACCCCATGGCATCGAAGAACCTTTTGCCCGTCGTCGCACTCTGCGGCGCGCTCGCAACCGGAACGCCTGTCGCCGCTTGGGCGACTCCTGTCATGGCAGACTCCTTACCAGCGGCCCTAAGCTCCGCACCAAATCCGTCGAGCGCCATTGCGTGCAAGCGTTTTTCGATCGCACAGGCCGCAATCTCAACCTCGGGATGCCTTCGTCGTAATACGGACGGCTCGATAGTCGTGGATATCAATCGTTCGAACAAGGCAAACGGCTCCCAGGCGGGGTGCGCCGTCTGCACGTGGCGCTCGGTTGTGCTCGATGCAGATGGCGATCCATGCAATTTAGAGCTGCGCATCGACATCGCTTCGGTCGATGACTCGGCGAACGGAGCGAAGGTCGCCTTCGACGGTACGTTTTTTGAGAAAGGAGGCGGTATATGTCTGGGCTGCGCCGCCGCGAATGCAGACGACACGCAGCCCACCCTCTCATTCACGGCATCGTTGCGGCTGACCAAAGCCGGTACCGATGCCATCGCGGCGGGAGAAGCGTCCCTGCTGTTCTACGCCGTCAGTACCAAAGACACAGACGCTCATTTCGAGAAGCCAGCCGGATCACTCAGCCTTACACGAGGGATAGAGGCAGGCCCTATTGAAATCGATGCCCGCGCGCAAAGCAGGCAACGCATTCTTGCCGACCCGGCGCTTCTCGAAATGGAGTGGAACGGATCCGGAGCCATCGGAATTCTCCCCTCCGCGTTTGACGCCAAGACGCTCCCCCCAAACGACGAACCCATCAACGCAACCATACAAGAAGAGAGCGCGGACAAAGAAGCAGGTGCGGGCGACACGCCGTCGCCGACAAACAGCGTCCCAGCTTCTTTCGAAGCGCCGAATGAGCCCGCTGCCGATCCAAACGATCCCGAGTTCGCGGACAGTCTGGGGCTTGCTGATCCTCAAGAGATCGATGAAGGTAACTGCTGCGTGCTTGCCGCGCTCGACCACACGGAGGTCATCGACGCTGCGAACATCGAAGTTGCCGCCGCCAATCAGCCCGTCCGCAAGTCGGCTATCATCGCATTTCCTGAATCCATCGAAGTCGTCTTTTTGCCATCGGGCGAGGTCGTGGCCCCAACACTGCTCACCTTGTTGGGCGCCAAGAATACTCGAAACGAAATTAAAAAGGTCACGGTTGTCGACCCTGCAACCACCGCCAAGCTGCGTCTATACGCCGTTGCTCCAGACGGAGGCAAGACCTTGGAATTCGATGGTGACACACTCCTAGCCTGGCGACGTCTGGACATTATGCAAGACGTCTCGTATCAGATCGAACTCGAAGGGTTTGATCGTGCCCGCGATGCCAATATCATCGCCGCGGCTATTGAATCCCCGCAGCGGCTTATGACACTGCGCTTTGAATACTATCCCTATGTCCCGACAACCACCTGAGGCTTAAATGCTGCACATCATTCCTAACACCACTTATATAACGTATTAGATGAGTCGCGATGTGCCTCGCATTTCGTTCTGCTACGATTGCCACGTTGGCATCAATACAGGAGGGCTCATGCCGGGCTTGGGAACAATCATCAACGTTGTGCTTTTAGTTGCGGGCGGTCTTTTGGGATTAGCGGGCGGCCGCTTCATCACACCGCGCATCCAAGACACGCTCATGAAAGCATCGGGGCTGTGCGTCCTGTTTATCGGCCTTGGCGGCACCATGCAAAAGATGCTCCTTATCGATGGGAAGGCGCTAGCGACCACCGGCACCACCATGCTCATCGTCTCATTTGCGCTCGGTTCGCTCATCGGCGAGGCCGTCAACTTGGAAGCCGCCATCGAGAACCTTGGCGAATGGCTCAAGCGCAAGACCGGCAGTGAGGGCGATAACGAGTTCACCAACGCTTTTGTCTCGACTTCACTCACCGTGTGTATCGGCGCCATGGCAATTGTGGGATCGATCCAGGACGGCCTGCTCGGCGACTGGTCAACGCTTGCCCTCAAGGGCGCACTGGACTGCATCATCGTCTGCACCATGACGGCGTCGCTCGGACGCGGCTGCATCTTCTCGGCCCTGCCCGTAGCCGTGTTCCAGGGGACGATCACGTTGTTTGCCGGCGCGCTCTCCCCCATCATGACCACAGCAGCCCTCAACAGCCTTTCGCTCGTAGGCTCCATGCTCATCTTCTGCGTCGGCGTCAACCTCATCCGTCCTCAGACCTTCCGCACGGCCAATATGCTCCCCTCCGTCGTCATCGCCGTCATCTACGCCCTCCTGTTCTAAATCTATCAACGCAGCGGTATCTCGAACACCTGTTTGATGCTGTGCTATGATATGAGGTCACCGTAGCTGCGTTCGAGAGGAGGAGCGGTGGCCGACCAGGACATCAAGATGCTCATCGAGCGCATTATGGCCGAGGCCCGGACCCATCAGTCTGCCCGCTTCTCACATGAAGTCTACGCAGACGAGCCGATTCTCAAAACCGGCCGACAGATGCAGAATTTCCTCCCCGACCAGTACCGTAAAATGCGCGAGATATCGCGCTGGCAGGATGACCCCAAGGGCGGTGCGGGCCGCTGGCTTTCGGAAGCCGAGCTTTTTTACCGCCAGGGCCTGCTGATGGCCGACTTTGAGGACGACTGTCCCTACAACGGCACCTTTAAGTCGTACTTTCCCACCTACAACGCCATGAGCGACCGGCAGCTGCGCGGCTACTTTACCTGGCGTGCCCAAGTGCGCCGCGGAACCGTCGAGGAAACGTCTACGTCCTTTGCCTTTCTGTATCTCTATGAGCTGATTTGCGGCATTGGCGTAGATGACCCGCTCGACGGTTTTAACAAGATCAAGGCCTTTTGGGATGTCTATCGCGCCTTCGAGCCCGGCATTGATCGGTTTGCACGCGTGTGGTTGCAGGATTACGCCGTATTCCATGGGCTCAACCCCAAGCTGCTTCGTGACTCTAAAACCGTCATGTTCGATAACGCCCTTATCGAGCTGCGGCGCGCAGCACGAGACCTTGTACCGGCACCGGCACCGTCCGACCAGACCCCCAAACGTCGCAAAACCTCCGAGCCCACGCTCCCCCTTCCGCCCGATGAGGTGCGCGAGGAGCGACTCATGGCCGCCATCAACGCCCTCTCCACGTACAACCTAAGTAACTCGCGGCTCGACCGCAGCCACCACCGCGATCTGCGCCACGCGGCATGCGCCGTGTATGTCCGCATGGCGCGCTACTATGACACGCACCGAAAGACCGGCATCGTGGCGAGTTTATTTGGGGAGGAGACGGCCATGCCCTACACCATGTTTGCCTCGGCCGTATTCTTTGCGCCCGAGCGCCACGAGGACTGCGAATATCGCCTGGATCCTATCCATATCTACCGTTGCCAAAACGACTTTTGGGAATGCATGCGCATCCACGGTAGTAGGCAAAAGAGCAGCAAGCTCGGTGAAATGATGCGCGCCTGCGACCAACGCCTGCGCCTGGCGCTGGACCCCGCCCATCCCCTTAAGGAAGAAAAGGTCCCCAAATATCTGGCCAAAATTATCGATGACGAGATTGTGGCATGGCTTTCGTGGGACGCCGTACACCAGCCCGTCAAGATCGATATCGATCTGAGTCAGCTGGGGCACATTCGGAGCGCCGCTGCGCAAACGCGCGAAGCGCTTTTGATCGACGAAGAGCGCGAGGACGATGTGCCCACAGAGGTCGATACGGCGGAATCCGAGCAACCGGAAGCCAAGCCTGCGACCGACGTGATGGCCGAGCCGATCGCGGCGCCTACGGAGCGCAACAAAGCCGACGAGCCAACCATTTCCACCGAACAGTTTGGCGTCGTGGCACCGCTCCTCGCACCGACGCCAGCGGTCGTAGCGACTGCACCCGCTGGCACCGCAACCGAACTCGCGCCCGCCGCAGATGCCTTCCTTCGCGCGCTGCTCGAGCAAAACGCAGCGCAAGCGACATTGGCGGTAGTGCAATCGGAGCAGAGCGAGGACATGCTCGTCGACAGCATCAACGAGGCGCTCTTTGACCTGGTGGGTGACACCGTTATCGAGTTTGGAGCGGCAGGACCGCAGATCATCGAGGATTACGAAGCAGACGTGAGAGGATACCTAGACCATGAGTGATACCGCATCCACAGCACCCCGCGTGCCCAAGCGCGTCGCTGCCGTCATTCTCAACTCGCTCAAGGGCGGCGTGGTCCCGCGCATCGGCCTTCCTTACATCACCGTAGGGCGCGAGGTCGAGATCCGCGCCCTGCTCACCGATCTGAGTCTCATCGCCGACGGTGGCGCGAGCTTCCGCTTTCTGGTCGGTCGTTACGGCGCCGGCAAGAGCTTTTTGCTCCAGACCATCCGCACGCACGCCATGGGCGAAGGATTCGTCGTCGCTGATGCCGACCTGTCGCCCGAGCGCCGCCTGCAGGGCGGTCAGGGACAGGGCCTTGCCACCTACCGCGAGCTCATCCGCAATATATCGACCAAGACGCGCCCCGAGGGCGGTGCGCTCAACCTTATTTTGGATCGCTGGGTCGCCTCGTGCGCCGACGTCGACGAGTCGGTCGTCAATGCCCAACTGGCCCCGCTCGAGGAGATGGTCCACGGCTTCGACTTCACCCGCATGCTCCGCCGCTATCGCATGGCCGTATCCGAGGGCGATGAAGAGGCTATGAGCCGCGTGACCAAATGGATTCGCGGCGAGTACCGCACCAAGAGCGAGGCTCGCGCCGAACTGGGGTCCTCAACCATCATCAGCGACGATGACTGGTACGACTACGTCAAACTCATCGCGCGTTTTTTGGTTTGCAGTGGCTACAAGGGCATGCTGGTGCTCATCGACGAGCTCGTGAATCTGTATAAGATTCCCAACGCCATTACGCGCCAGTACAACTACGAGAAGATCCTGACCATGTACAACGACACGCTCCAGGGCAAGGCGCAGTACCTGGGCATGATCATGGGCGGCACGCCAACCTCCATCGAAGACCGCCGCCGCGGCGTGTTCTCCTACGAGGCTCTGCGCAGCCGACTCGCTCAGGGCCGCTTTGCGCGCGAGGACCTTAAGGACATGCTCGCGCCCATCATTCGTCTGCAGCCACTCACCTATGAGGAGCTGCTGGTGCTCATCGAAAAACTCATGCAGATCCATGCCGGCTACTTTGGCTGGACGCCCACGCTTACCGAGAACGACTTGGTGGACTTTCTCAAGATTGAGTTTGGCCGCGTGGGAGCCGATACGCACTTGACGCCGCGTGAGGTCATTCGTGACTTTATCGAGCTGCTCGACATCCTATGCCAAAACCCCGACGCCAACGTGGCCGAGCTACTGCAAAGCGTCGGCGGCAACGCGCTGGCGCCGGCAACAGCAACAGGCGACACCGGCACCGCAAGCGGCGACCGCAATTTCGCCGAATTCACCATCTAACCCGCCAAAAAGGGACAGGTTTATTTTGGCAGGCTTTATCTGGGCAAACGTCGAGGCAGTGATGCGGCAAGCCACTGCTCACCGCGTTAAGAGGTTCGTATTTGAGAGGAGGCCCCGTGAACGCCTTTGACCGCTACGCCCCGTTTATCCAAGACTTCATCTACTCCCACGATTGGGAGAGCTTGCGCTCTATCCAGGTTGCGGCAGCTGATGCCATCTTTAACACGCAAGATAATGTGCTCCTGACGGCATCCACGGCTTCCGGCAAAACCGAGGCAGCCTTCTTTCCCATCCTGACCGAGTTTTGGGAGAACCCGCCCGCAAGCGTGGGCGCCCTCTACATTGGCCCCCTCAAGGCGCTCATCAATGACCAATTCGTCCGCCTCAACGATCTGTGCGAAGAAGCCGATATCCCTGTCTGGCACTGGCATGGCGATGTCTCGCAGTCGCACAAGGCTAAGCTCATCAAAAAACCGAGCGGCATCTTGCAGATTACGCCCGAGTCACTCGAGGCGCTCCTGATCCATAAGCACATGGCGATCCCTCGTATGTTCTGCGACCTGCGCTATGTGGTTATCGACGAAGTCCATTCGCTCATGCGCGGCGACCGCGGCGGGCAGACGCTCTGCCTTATCGAGCGGCTCTCGCGCATGGCAGGCGTGCAGCCCCGCCGCATCGGTCTGTCGGCAACCATCGGCGACCCCGAGCGCACGGGCGCCTTCCTGTCGCAGGGGACGGGACGCAACTGCGTCATCCCCCGTTTTGAGGAGCCGCGCCGCGTGTGGCGCATCTCCATGGAGCACTTCTACAACTCGGGTCCCCAGGCGCAGCAGCGAAGATTCGAGAGCATGGGTCCTCAAGAGGCCGAAGTGCTTGCGTGCGAGCGCATTGAGGCAGTGACACCCGCGGCGCTGCCCGCATCCGGACAAGACATGCGCCACAGCGGACAGCTCACACAGGCGGAACGTCGTCAACGTCGCGAGCAGGCGCGGGGCAAGGACGCTCCCAAAGACCGTCGCACTTCCTCGGCCCCCGAGGGCGAAGTCGACATCCCACGAGCGACCGAGCAGGCGCTTCTCAGCCCCACCGACACAGCGCCAGACAACGCCGACCCCGGCATGGGCTATATCTTCGAACACACCCGCGGCCGCAAGTGCTTGGTCTTTGCCAACTCGCGCGAGGAGGCAGAGGCCGTGTGCTCCATGCTGCGCAGCTACTGCGAAAGTCGACACGAGCCCGACCGCTTTCTAATCCATCACGGCAACCTTTCGGCATCGCTGCGCGAGACGGCCGAGGAGCTCATGCGCGACGAGGAGCAGGCGCAGACAACCGTCACCACCTCTACGCTGGAGCTCGGTATCGATATCGGCCGCCTGGAGCGCGCCTTCCAGATTGACGCGCCGTTTACCGTCAGCTCCTTTTTGCAGCGCATGGGGCGCACGGGACGCCGCGACCTTCCGCCCGAGATGTGGTTTGTCATGCGCGAGGAAGAACCCGAGCCGCGCACGATGATGCCCGAAACCATTCCCTGGAAGCTCCTGCAGGGTATCGCGCTCGTACAACTCTATCGCGAGGAAAAGTGGGTCGAGCCGCCCGAGCTCGATCGACTCCCCTACAGCCTGCTCTATCACCAGACTATGTCGACCCTCGCCAGCACCGGCGAGCTCACGCCGGCCGAACTTGCCCAGCGTGTGCTCACGCTCAGCTATTTCCACCGTATCTCGGCAGACGATTACCGTGTGCTGCTACGTCACCTCATTAAGATCGACCATATCCAGGTCACCGAAGGTGGCGGGCTCATCGTGGGTCTCGCGGGCGAGCGCGTCATCAACAACTTTAAGTTCTACGCCGTGTTCCAGGAAAACGAGGAGTTTACCGTCCGGAGCGAATCGGCCGAGCTGGGCACGATTGTTAATCCGCCCCCGCCCGGTGAGCGCATCGCCATCGCCGGACACTGCTGGATTGTCGAGGAAGTGGACTGGAAGCGCCACACTGTCTTTGCCACGCAGGTCAAGGGCCGGGTGCCGGCCTACTTTGGCGACTGCCCCGGCGACATCAATACACACGTACTCGAGCGCATGCGCAAGGCGCTCAACGAGCACGCGACATATCCGTACCTCATGGGTAACGCACGGGCCCGCTTGGCGCAGGCTCGCCATACGGCCGAGATTTCGGGTGCGGGAACCAAGCCACTCATCAACCTGGGTGGCGACACCTGGGTACTCTTCCCCTGGCTGGGCAGTTACGCCTTTTTGGCACTCGAGCGCATGCTCAAGATTAAGTGTGCCGCGGAGCTGGGCCTTCGCGGACTCGACCCATCGCGCCCGTACTTTATGCAGTTTAAGATGAAGGCCGACGAGGAGACGTTCTTTGAGGTGCTCGCCGCCGAGGCCGAGAAGGACTTCAATCCCATCGAGCTCGTCTATCCCGGCGAGGTGCCTTATTTTGATCGCTACGACGAGTACGTTCCCGAGGAGCTCGTGCGCAAAGGCTTTGCCGAAGGCGTGCTCGACATCGAAGGCATGAAGCAGCGCGTTCTCGGCTGGCGCGACCACGCCTAAGACCAGTCTTTTTGGGACGGGGAGACCTATTTGTCGTGAAGAACGGTGCCGAGGAAGTCGGTGTCGAAGGGCACGGCTTCGGCAAAGGCGTAGTTGCCGTCGCTGGCGATGAGCAGGTAGTTCTCCTCGCCGCCGAACTCCGCATCGCCACATGGGACCACCCAGGCGTGGGCGAATACCTCGAGTGCCGTGGCAGCGCAATCGCGCAGGAACGTCACATCGCTCCCCTCGCTTGCGCTCACGATATTGGCAACGTAGACGCCACCGACATTTAGGCTGCCCCGCACCAAACGCAACGCTTCAACCGTCGCCAGCTCGCGTACGGGCTCGGCACCGCCAAAGCAATCGCTCACGACCACGTCGTAGCGACGATGGCCCACACTCGTCACACCCAGATACGAGCGAGCCTCAGCAGTAATCACCCGCAAGCGGTCGCCCACCGTGCGCTCCAGCTCGTCCAGATAGAACCAACGGCGCGCCAGGCGCGTAATCTCTCCGTCATACTCGATGACGTCCATGCGCAAGCCCTCGTGCGACATCAGGGCGAATTTAGGATAGGCAAACCCGCCGCCGCCCAGCATAAGCATACGGTCGATGCCGTGACCATAAGCGTCGCGCATCGCATCCTCGGACTCAAACACGTCGTCAAACGCACGATAGTACGCAAAGACGGGCTCGGCCCAACGCTCACCGACATAGCTCGCGCTTTGGTAGACGCCGCCTTGCACCAACACGCGAATCTCATCGCCGCCCTCATCGTGCACGCGTTTCACACGCGCCAACCCATTGCGGGTTCGCGCAACCTGCAGACAGGCAGCGCGAACAGCGACGGCGGCCGCACCAAGCGCCGCGGCTCCCAGAGCAACGCCGGCAACGACGCCGGCAGAAACACTTGGCTTGTTCATCTAGAGCTCCTTTTGCAGATAGAGTCCATGGTCGTAAAAACCCAAATGGCGATAGTACTCGCGTGTGCCAATCGCGCTGATCACGTTGATGCGCGCATAGCCCGCGTCCCGAGCAATATGGCACGCACGCTCTACGAGCAAACGCCCCAATCCATGGTGCTGGGCTGCCTGGCCTTGATCTCCCACGCGCGCCGCCATGCCATACACGTGCACCTCGCGAATCATCGCCTCGTCCGGTGTCGTCGGCAACTCATCCGCATGCGCGGCAACAAAAGCACGATCGGGCAGAGACAGACGCAAAAAGCCCGCGATCTTGCCCTGCGGCGTCACCCACTGCAAAAAGCGCTCGTGCGTCACCGGCGTCTCGTACGCCACTTCCTCGTCAAGGGTCAGCTCATGCAAGTCGGCGCCCGCCGTGCTAATCTCGCGATAGCGAATCTCACGCACTGTCGCGCCTTCCCCACGAGCCGGCAAGCGGTTTTCAACGAGCTGACGCAGGTTGGGCTTCTTGTTGCCCACCATGATGTCGTCGGAGCTAAAGTCGCGGATCATGCGACTGATGCGGCAGAACGCCGGCGTCACCACGATGTCGTCGGCCAACACATCGAGCAGCTCTTCCTCGGTATAGGGACGCCACTCGCCGCGCTCATAGCAGCCCACCAGACGCGAGCCCTCGATGAGCGCGCACGGGTAGACCTTGACCTCGTCGGGCATAAAGGCCCCTTCGGTCATAAAGCGCTCGTAGTCGCGCTTGTCCCCCTCGGGTGTGGCGCCCAATAAGTTGAGCATAAAATGCGCATGGATCTTAAAGCCAAAGAGGCGCGCAAGCGAAAACGCCTGCTCGATCTGAGCCACCGAAATGCGACGCTCGTTGATATCGAGCAAATGCTGGTCGAGGCTCTGGATGCCCATCTGAATCTTGGTGCAGCCCAGACGACGAATGAGCGTGAGCGCCTGTGGCGTCACGGCATCGGGGCGGGTCTCGATAACGAGCCCCACCACGCGATGCTTCGCCGTCTCGTTGATGCGCTGCTGACGCTCAAGCTCCTCCATCGTTTCCGTCTGCCACTCGGCAGCCTCGCCCCATGGCGTACCGGGGCCGTACAGACGACGCACTGCGCGGTTATAGCCACCAACGACAGCATCCACACGCCCCTGCTCGTCGGCAACGCCGCTCGCAAGCTCGGCCTCGTCGGTCGCAATGCCGGCAGCCCGATAGCGCTCGCGGCGCTCTGTTACCACCGGCGGCAGGGCATCGGCGGGAGCGTCATCGAGCAGGCGCCCTGCCTCGGCACGGCTGATGCCCGGACGCGCCAACATGGGGTTTGCCGCCACACCGGCGACGGCATCGTCATTGAGCGCACGGAAAAGCTCCGACATAAACCACGTCTGATAGCCTTCCGGATAGTCGCTCCAGGTACCGCCGAGCACAATGAGCTCTATCTTGTCGGTCGCATGTCCCATCTGCGAAAGCGCAGTCAGACGAGCGCTCACCTGCAGATACGGGTCGAAGCAGTTTTGCTCCGCACGGGCGCACGCCGGCTCGGCGTGCAGATAGCTTTTGGGCATGCGCAGATCGTTGGGGCAAAACAGGCAATCGCCCGAGCATGGCCAGGGCTTGGTAATGACGGTAATGGTCGCCACGCCCGAGGCCGTTCGGCGCGGCTTCATACGCAGGACCTGCAGCAGTTGACGCTCCAGATCGGAATCGACATTCCACGCAGCCCACCGAACCGGCTCCTCACGTTTAACCCGCTGGTAGAACGGCAGCAGACGGCGCTTGGCCAAATCGCGTTTGTCGGCACCCTCACGGCGCGCCTCGGCATGTATCAGTTTGACGAGCGCTTTGTCGTCCACGGTCTCGCCGCGACGCAGAGCCTCGAGTATGTTCAAGATAATCTGTTCCATGTCCCCATTGTAAAGGCAAAGGCGCCGAAGCCCGTCACGGCTCCGGCGCCTCCATCAAAGAGCATGCCTATATGTACCGATCTCCGAAAACCGCATGTCACTCCGGATCAAACGACATGTCGCCCGAACCGACCTCAAAACGATACGTAGCAGACTTATCGCCGTTATCGAATTCAAGATTCAAAATGGTCTCGCCGTCGTAGCCAAGCGGAAGGAAATCGCTCTCAAAGTCGCCGCTGCCCAAGGTGAGGCTCGCCTTAAAGCCCGTCGAGTTCGGAACCGTCATCTCCACATCGCCCGAGCCCACACTCACGTCCATCGACTTCGCGGGGGCCTGGTAGAGCTCGAACGTCACATCGCCCGAACCGACCTCGGCATTCAGGGTATCGGTCACGGTGCCCGTAAACTCAACGTCTCCAGAGTCCAAAGTCAGGTTGAGGTCATGACACGCAATGCCCGCGACCGTCAGGTCACCCGATCCTACATTCGCTGTAATGCCCACCATGTTATCGGCAACTTCGCGCGGCAGTTCGACGGTAACCGTGCGGTCAATGGCGCGCTCGTCATCGCAATCGAACTGGCGAATCTTGAGCGTAGAGCCCTTGATTTCGGCCAGGTTCTGGGTTGCCGCATCGAAGGCAACGGTCCCCGTTGCCACGCGACCGCTTTCAATTACGCGCACTGGCCCGCTGGAGACGTGTTTGACCTCGACCGTGCCCGACGTCACGTCCAAGTCAAGCGATGTGAACGCGTCGGCATCAAAGGTTTCGCTCGAAAGCTGCTGAGGCTGAGCGGAATAGTTACCGCCATCCAAAAGATCGTCCTCGTCAACCGCATCGTCCATACCAGAGAAGCCGGATACAACATCGTCGAGATCCCACGGGCCATCAAAATGAATCAAAGTCCGCGAAGTGCCAAAGACAAGCCCGATGATGAGCACAAACGCTCCGATGCCAACGCCCAAGCGTACCTTGGATTCATGCGAAAGCTTCATCATTCATCACCCTCTTTGGCAATCGGGTCAGCGGTAGTCACGGTAGCCACGTCAGTATCAACCGGAGCGGAAACATCCTGAGCCCTAGCGACCACCGGCGCCGAACCAACCTGAATATCTCCGCGCGCCCAATCGCCATCGAGTGCACGCGCCACCCAGTGATAGATGGGAATCGTAAAGAAGATCAGCGCAGCAAAGGGGCCGGCACCAAACAGGAACATCAGCAAAAAGAACAGCAGCCAACACACGGCCCAATACGGGAACGACTGGAACGGGCCCTTCACCGGAGTCGAGCCAACTGCGCCGCCACTCGTCGCCTGCGCCGTAGCGGCATTAGCGGCCTGTGCACTCCAGCTTGCCGCTTGCGCCGCCTTGGCGGCGGCGTCACTCGCCTGTGTTGCCGCC
Source organism: Collinsella sp. (assembly GCA_037277825.1). GTDB lineage: Bacteria > Actinomycetota > Coriobacteriia > Coriobacteriales > Coriobacteriaceae > Collinsella. The sequence goes on along the minus strand of JAYBEF010000074.1, from coordinate 17,265 downwards.
TCGGTAGCTCGTGCCGCCGCCTCATGGGTGCGTGCGCGCTCTGCCGCCTCGGCCTCGCGCTGACGAGCGCGGTCCTCATTCTCAAACTCGATATCGTCCTCAATCTCATCGCTCGGATTGAGCAGCTCGTCCAGGCTCACGCCATAGAGCCTGGCGAGCGAGATCAGGTTCTCGGTATCGGGCGAGCTCTCCGCACGCTCCCATTTACTGACCGCCTGGCGCGACAGCCCTAGCTTTCGCGCCAGCCCTTCTTGGCTAAAACCCTTGCTGCGACGAAGGTCGGCGAGCCGCTGCGCAGTTTCTACATTCATGGTTCCTCCTATGTGATGCCAGCCGTGCCGCCGGACCGTTTTTGTTCTTAAGGCGCCTTGCACAGTTAAAAATCTATCCGCCACCGCCAAAAGCATGCCACCTATTCTAGTGAGATTTTTGACAACCGGCGGTTGCGGGCACATATGAGCTGCGGAAATGTGTCCAAACAAAGCAATGACCCACGGCTCGGTTGTCCCCGTTGCGGCGTTAACGGTAGTATGGTCGTACTGTTTATTCCGCACCGCCAACGGAGGGAGTTCCGCGCCGTGAACCGCGATTTCGCCTCATCGCTCATCCAGCTCAACAATACGTTCTATCGCGAGCACTCCGCTTCCTTTTCCGATACGCGCCAGGCCCCGTGGCCCGGCTGGGTGCGCACCATGGACATCGCGCTCGGGCAGCTCAACGCCGCCACGATCGAGCATCCCGTCCGCGTCTTCGATCTTGCCTGCGGCAATATGCGATTCGAGAACTTTGCCGCCGGCGGCGCACTTGCCGCCAAGGGCGTCGACGGCGCAAACCCCTCGGCAGATGCCAGCTGCCCGTTTGAGTTCTATGGTGTCGACTCGTGCCAAGACCTGGCTATCGATGCACATGGCCACGCGCTTCGCATTCCCAACCTGCACTTCCAGGAACTCGACGTGCTCGACGCCCTCATGAAGCTCAACCCCGCCGAGACGCCCGACGTGCTTTTCGACGCCCCGCTCGCCGACATCTCGGTCTGCTTTGGCTTTATGCACCACGTGCCGTCGTGCGAGTACCGCGTACGCGTACTCGACGCCTTGGTGCGGCAGACGCGCCCGGGCGGCATCATCGCCATCAGCTTTTGGGAGTTTATGAACGACGAGCGCATGGCGCGCAAGGCCGTTCGAGCCGAAGCCCGCGCCGAGCTCACCCCGCCGTTTGAGGGTTACGATTCCGCGCAGTTTGAAGCCGGCGACCACCTCATCGGCTGGCAAAACGACCGCCACGCCTACCGCTATTGCCATCACTTTGACGATCAGCAGATCACCGACCTGGTGCGCGGCGTCCGTACGTTCTACAAGAGCGGCGAGGTCCCCGTGCGCGAGCTTGAGCGCTTCCATGCCGACGGTCGTAGCGGCGAGCTCAACCGCTATGTGATTCTCAAGCGCCTGTAGGCACCGACGACTCGCCGCCGAGCCGCACCACATCTTTCGGGCAATCTATGCCCGCCCTTTTCAACCCATTGACGGAACGCGCGGCCATGCGTTTCGCATTTATGACCAAGGAGCCTCATGGGAGCCGTCCACGTTCGCACGCCTAAGAACTTTGTGCTCGAGGAGCGCCTGGAGCGCTACGCCGATGCGATCGAGACGAACCCCGAGGCTTATGCCGGAGATTGGCGCGAGGCTTGCGCGCCAGCTGGCAGCAAGCCCTTCGAACACCTTCACCTGGATCTTGGCTGTGGCAAGGGAACCTATCTGGTCGAGCGCGCCCACCGCGAGCCCGACACCCTCTTTATCGGCATGGACCAGGAGCCCATCTGCATCGCCTATGCCGCGCAGAAAATCTGCGAACAGGGGCTATCCAACGCACTCGTCCTGCCCCGAGGCGCCGCATCGCTGCCACAGCTGTTTGCCGCAGGCGAGCTCGATGCCATCACCATTAACTTTCCCACGCCGCAGCCCAAGGCCAAGTACGCTAAAAAACGACTCGTCCATGTCGACCATCTGATGCTCTACCGCCCGCTCTTTTCAGCCGGCGCTACCGTCACGCTGCGCACCGATAGCAAGCCGTTGCGCGATTACGCCCTGGGACAGTTTGCCGCGGCCGGCTACGATACGCTTTGGGTAAGCGACGACGTCCGCCGCGACCATCCCGAGCACCCCGAGACCGAATATGAATGCCGCACGCGCGAGATGGGTGCCGCCGTCTATGGCATTTGCGCCACACCCGGCGCGCAGCCCAGCGATGAACAGCTCGCGGCGGGCCGCGCGCAGGAGCAAAGCCTTGCCTGCTACCTGCCCGAAAACCTCGATGCGCTCACCTATGTACCTCTGGGCATGGAAGAGGCCGTCGAGAACTTTAGAAACCGCGCCCGCAAAAGCAAGAAGCGCCTGCCGCAGGAGTCCTAGGGGCTTCTGATGGTCGCGGCGTCGGCAAACAAGTGAAAATAGGCGTCAGCGAACGACCCTCAAACCTAAGTGAGTAGACTTTTTTGCAATAGCCAAGCACAACCCGCATAACGAAAACTAAAACCGCAGGTAGAGCTCTTGCGCAAAAGCCATGTGCTCGCGATATTGCAAAAAGTCTACTCACTTAGCTGGCAACTGCACCAAACGGCTGGGCAGAACGCCCATTTCCTGCATTTTCTCGCGCGCTGGCACCCCGCGCCGCTGCTACGCCATAATAGTTGGCGGACAAACGGCGAGAGAAAGCAACCACATGGCACAGACCACGACAGATACTTCCGCCAGCACCGTTTCTGGCGCCGGCGCCGCCAGCTCGTTCTCGGGCGGCACGGGAACCGAAGCCGAATTCGGCTCGCTCGGCGCGCTCTCCCCCACCTGGTGGGAGCCCGAGGATGGTAGCGAGCCCGAACCATGGCTCACGCCCGATCAGGCCTTCGAACGCTTCTTTGAATGGACAAGCGACCGCGGTATTGAGCTGTGGGACCACCAGGAAGAGGCCCTCATGGATCTAGCCGCCGGTGACCATGTCATTTTGGGAACACCGACCGGATCGGGCAAGTCGCTTGTCGCGCTAGGCATGCTCTTTATGGGCATGGCACAGGGCAAGCGCTGTTATTACACGGCCCCCATCAAGGCTCTGGTCAGCGAAAAGTTTTTCGACCTTGTGCAGGTGCTCGGCCGCGATAACGTCGGCATGATCACCGGCGACACGCATATCAACACCAAGGCGCCCGTCATCTGCTGCACGGCAGAAATCCTTGCCAACGATGCACTGCGCGAGGGCGAGGGCGCCGACGTGGGCTGCGTCGCCATGGACGAGTTCCACTATTTTGCCGACCCCGACCGCGGCTGGGCCTGGCAGGTGCCACTGCTCACCCTGCCTCACACGCAATTCATGCTCATGAGCGCCACGCTCGGCGATGTCACTGCCATCGCCGCCTCACTCGAGGAACACACCGGCGCTACCTGCGACTTGGTCGTCGATGCCCCACGCCCCGTGCCGCTGAGCTACGACTACGTGACGACCTCCCTCGAGGGCACCGTCGAGCTCGCGATGCGCGGCGGAGAGGCCCCGCTCTATATCGTGCACTTTAGCCAGGATGCCGCCCTTGCGACGGCACAGTCGCTCGCCAACTTTGGCATTGCCAGCAAGGAGCAGCGCGAGGCCATCAAGGAGGCGGCCAAGGGCACGAGCTTCTCGACGGCCTTCGGCAAGATCCTCAAGCGTTTGCTTGGCTGCGGCGTCGGCGTGCACCACGCCGGTATGCTGCCGCGTTATCGTCTGCTGGTCGAGCGTTTGGCGCAGCAGGGCCTGCTGCCCGTCATCTGCGGCACCGATACGCTCGGCGTCGGCATCAACGTACCCATCCACACCGTGGTGCTCACCGCGCTCACCAAGTTCGACGGCTACAAGATGCGTCGCCTGCGCGCCCGCGAGTTCCATCAGATTGCCGGTCGCGCCGGCCGCTCGGGCTTCGATACCGAGGGCATGGTCATCGCCGAGGCCCCGGAGCACGAGATCGAGAACGCCAAACTCATGGCCAAGGCGGGCGACGACCCCAAGAAGCTCCGCAAGATTAAAAAGAAGAAGGCCCCCGAGGGCTTTGTCACCTGGAACAAGCAGACCTTTGAGCGCCTGATCGAGACGCAGCCCGAGACGCTCAAGCCGCGCCTTCGCATCACGCACTCCATGGTGATTAGCGTGGTCGAGCAGGGCGGCGATGCCCGAGCCCGCGTACACGACCTCATCGAAACAAGCCTGCAGACCCCTGAGGAAAAGGCAAAGCTCGAGGTTCGTGCCGACGAGATCTTCGCCACGCTCATCGATTCCGGCGTCGTCGTTCGCACCGAGGTGCCGCCCGCGCCCGACGCCCCGACTGACGCCGCGCCAGACATCGACTATGCACTGACGGTCGATCTGCCCGAGGACTTTGCGCTCGACCAGCCGCTCTCGCCGTTTTTGCTTGCCGCGCTGGAGCTGCTCGACCCCGAGAGTGAGACCTATACCATGGATCTGATCTCGATGGTCGAGGCAACGCTCGAGGACCCCAAGCAGGTATTGCGCGCGCAGGAGCGCGCCGCGCGCGACCGCGCGATGGCCGAAATGAAGGCTGACGGCGTCGAATATGAGGAACGCCTGGAGCGCATCCAGGATGTCACCTACGAAAAGCCGCTCGAGGACTTGCTCGATGCCGCCTTCGACAAGTACTGCCAAGAAGTACCTTGGGCCAACGACTACCAGCTCTCGCCCAAGAGCGTCCTGCGCGACATGCTGGAGAGCGCGAGCGACTTTAAGGGCTATATCCAAAAGCTCGGCATCGCCCGCTCCGAGGGCATTCTGCTGCGCTACCTAGCCGAGGCCTACCGCTCCCTCGATCGCACCGTGCCCATTGAGAAGCGCGATGAGCGCTTGCGCGACATCATTTCGTGGCTCGGCTTTGTGGTACGCTCGGTCGACTCGAGCCTGGTGGACGAGTGGGAGAACGCCGGCAACCCGGCGGCCCTCGACGCCGCGCCGCCGCAGGGCATCGACGAGGTCGTTGCGGACCGTCGCGGCTGCACGCTGCTGGCGCGCAACGCACTCTTCCGCCGCGTGACCCTTGCCGCCCGCGAGCACGTTCGCGACCTGGGCGAACTCGACGAGGACTGGGGCATGAGCGAGGTCCGCTGGCAAAAGGCGCTCGATGCCTACCATGAGCAGCACGAGGAAATCCTCACCGACGGAGATGCCCGCAGCGCCGCGATGTTTACCATCGACGGGAGCGACGAGAAGACCGATCACGTGTGGCACGTGCACCAGATTTTTGCCGACGAGGATGGCGACCACGACTTTGGCATCATGGGCGATGTCGACCTGGATGCCACGCAAGACGGCGGCGAGGTCATCTTCAAAAACTACCGCGTCGGCTTTATCGAGGACCTGCTCGAGGACTAGCCGTACATACTGGAACGAAGCGGGGCCGTTGGCAGTATCGCCAGCGGCCCCGCTTTTGCACTATACGCTATCCCCTACTCGGCATCCTCGACCTCATACGAATCCGCCTCGGCGGGCTCATCGTTTGCCCCTGTCGCAGCCCCGCGCGCCTCGTCAAACGCCGCCTTCATGGTCTTGTTGCCCCAGGTGAGCTTGCGAATGGTAAGATCGTCGGCCTTCTTGTTGGCTAGACGTAAATTGTTCTCGGAGGACAGCAATGCCTCCTTGGTTTTCTGCAGATGGCTAATCGTCTTGTCAATCTCCTCGATCGCCGTCTGGAACTTACGGCTCGCAAGCTCATAGTTGCGGCCGAAGTCGTTCTTGAACTTCTCCATCTTGGCCTCGAAGTTCGTGACGTCGATGTTCTGCTGCTTGTACTCCGCCAGCTCCTGCTTATAGCGCAGCGAACCCATGGCGGCGTTGCGCAGCAGCGTGATCATGGGAATGAAGAACTGCGGGCGGATCACGTACATCTTCTCATAGCGGTAACTCACGTCGACTATCCCTGCGTTATAGAGCTCGCTTTCGGGCTCGAGCAGTGTGCAGAGCACCGCGTACTCACAGCCTTTCTGGCGACGATCGTGATCGAGTTTCTTAAAGAAGTCCTCGTTTTTGTGCTTGGTCGCGGTCTCGTCGTTCTCGTTTTTCATCTCGAACATAATCGAAATGACCTCGTTACCGCTTGCGTCGCACTCGCGGAAGATAAAGTCGCCCTTGGTGCCCTCGGACGCATCGTTATCCTTCTCGAAGTACGCGTTAGGAAACGCCGTCATGCGCAGACGGTTAAACTCGGTCTCGCAGTGCTGCTCGAGCGACTCGCCCACCATCTTGGTGGACAGGCGGACCTTCATGTCCTTAAGGCGCTCAATCTCTTCGTCCTTGTAGCGAATCAGGTCATCGCTCGCGCGCTTGGCCTGCGCAAGCTCGAGCTCGTGTGCCGCCTTGACCTGTTCCTCGCGAGAATCGCGCACCGCCAGCTCGCTCGTCAGTTTGGCACGCGCCTCATCGCGCTCTCGCTCCGCCGCGGCGACCGCCTCTGACAGGTTCATTTTTGCCATCAGTTCCTGCTCGCGCAGCTGGGCACGCAGGCCCTCGGCCTCTTGCTCGGACTGAGCCTTTGCGGCGGAAAACTTCTCTTGCACCTTCGCGCGATAGTCAGCAAGCGCGCGCTCGGCCTCGCTGCGAGCGGCATCGAGCTCACGCTGCGACTCTGCCGCGGCAGCGGCAAGCGCCATCTCCTGGGCCTTGTCCGCCGCGGCAAGCCTGGCCTGCAGCTCGGCAATCTGAGCGTCGCGTGCAGCTAAATCGTTTTGAGCAGCGTTGCGCGCCGCCGACTCGGCAAGCTTTGCTTCGTCATCTTTGCGCCCAAGCTGCGCACGCAGGCTATCAATCTCACGCTGGAGTTCGGCATTCTCTTTTTGAGCATTGGCTCGTGCCTCAACCGCCGCGCGCTGGCTTGCACTCTCGCGCTCTGCGGCAGCGCCCTCGAGCTTAGCGCGCAGCTCGGCAAGCTCAGCATCGCGCTTGGCAACCTCTTGCGCCAGTTTCTGATCCGCAGTGTTCTTCTGCTCGACAAGCTGGGCATTGCGCTGAGACTTTGCCTGTTGCAAGGCAGCCGTCGAACGCGAGCGCTCAAGCTCCAGCGCCTGCTCACCCTCACGCTGGACTGCCTTCACACGCTCATCCAGGTCGCGCGAGAACTCGGCATCGCGCACCTGCTTGACGATATCCGCATAGCCGGATGCATCGACCTTAAAAACTTCGCCGCAATGCGGGCACTTGATCTCGTTCATAGCAGCTCCTCGATGGACGCAAATATCAACCGGCTACACTCTACCGCGCCGCGCGGACAAAAAAGGCGCCGCCGCCATAATGGCAACGGCGCCAGAACCACCACAAAGGTGCCTGTCCCCTTTGTGGTGGCTCTGGCGCCCTATAACCCAAAGAAGCTAAGAATCTGATCGCGGCTTACGGGCTTGTACTCGTTGGCATCGAGACCGACATCGTAGCGAAAGATAGGGCGCTCGCGATCGCGGTTGCGTGCGTTGGCGCGGTCACCCCTGCTGTGGATATGCCCATGCAGCATAATGGCGCCACGTGCCTTGCCGTTCCAGCTGAGCATGGGGTAGTGGCTCATAACCAGACGATGGCCCTTGGCATAGCCGGGAGCAATCTCCAGGTAATCGCGCACGTCTTCCCAAATCTGCGGTACGTCGGAATCTTCCCAGTCGCCGTCATGGTTACCGCGGATGAGCGTCACGTTCTGGCATTCGATACGCTCGCGCAGGCGCACCGCCTCCGCCAGGGGCAAACGATAGGTAAAGTCACCCAGAATATAGAGGCGGTCGTCCGCAGCCACGCACTCATTGATGGCATCGATGACCTTGCGGTTCATCTCCTCGACCGAGCCAAACGGCCGGTCCATGTCGTGCAAGATATTCGTATCGCCCAGGTGCAAGTCGGCGGTAAACCACATCATCGTCTGTGTCCTCATTTCGCAACGTGTTCAACTCGTGCTAAGTATACAGACGCAGCGATGCGGCGGTTATCCAAAGAGCCCGCCGAACAGTCCGCGGCGGCGTTTGTCTTGCTTTTTCGAAGCGTCACTCTGAGTTTTCTTGTCCTGCCGTTTCTTACGGTCCTGTTCCAGATCATCGTCGTCGAGCAGCAGATCCCACTCAAACGGATCATCCGTCAAATCGAACAGGTCATCGTCGTCAAACATGGCCGCCTCCATTGCCGACTAGCGGGCATCCACCACATAGAGGCCAACGCGCACCTGGTGCCACGGGCTGCGCTCGGGGGCAACCTGTTGCACGCGGGCCTCAAATACGTCCTCGTGGCCGTAATACATCATCAAGGACAGCGGGCCGACCTCGTTTCCCGGAACATAGCCAAGCTTGGTGTTGCCGTAGTAGATCGCAACCGCCTCGGGGTCATGGGGATTATCGCGCTCGGCACACAGCGTCAGCTTATCGCCCGCTTTAAGATCGCCCAGGACCAAGGCGCCATCGGCATACTGAAATCCTGCAATGTGAAATGACAGAAGAACACGTGAAGGCTCGTACATAGCAGCTCCTCTAACGGCCGGATAAACCGGTGTGTAACCTTATTGAGAAGTCTACGGTCCCGCGCGGACACAAATACATCCTGTCTGCGTCCTTCAATCGTTTGCCTCAACGCTTGCGCGACAGAACGCTTGCAGATAAGATAGGAACACGGATGGCACCCGTTGCCGCGGGTCTTGCCAACTCCGATACACGTTTTCATCGTGAGAAGTGGCCGTCTTCGCTTACGCGGGGGCGGCTATTTCATTCGGCCGATAAACAGACCGAGTTCGATAGCCGCAATCAACAACGCCAATAACGAAATAACATCGCTTACGTTCATACCAAATCCCTTCTAAAGGGAGTTGGCCCATCCGTGCTCCATAACAGTAGTCTAACGCAAAATGCAGGTAATAGGAACACTTGTTCGTATTACCTGCGCCCTTTTCTAATGCACAAACATGCGCACGAACTTGTGCTTCCAGCTTGCGTAGGGCGCATACCGAAACGGCACGTCCAGCCAAGTTGCCTTGTTCACGATGCTCTTCTTGTGGCTAAACGTATCGAAGCTCTCGCGTCCATGGTACTGCCCCATACCGCTCGCGCCCATGCCGCCAAAGCCCATATGGCTCGTAGCCAAGTGCATGATCGTGTCGTTGACACAGCCGCCGCCAAAGGGCACGTAGCGCACAAAGCGTTGCTGAACCGAACGGTCCTGGCTAAAGATATACAGGGCCAGCGGCGTCGGACGATCCGTAATAAACGTCTCGGCCTCGTCTAGGCTCTCAAACGTCAGCACCGGCAAGATGGGACCGAAGATCTCCTCCTGCATCACGGCGTCATCGGGGGTCACGCCGTCTAGGATCGTCGGCTCAATCTTGAGCGACGACTCGCGCGCCGTGCCTCCCAGCACGACCTTATCGGGATCGATCAGCCCGCGCACACGCGCAAAATGCTTGGCGTTGACGATATGCCCGTAGTCCTCGTTATCGAGCGGATGCTCGCCAAACATACGGCGGGCCTCTTCCCTGATGAGGTCCAGCAGCTCGTCGTGCACGCGCGCATCGACCAGCAGGTAGTCGGGCGCCACGCAGGTCTGCCCCACGTTGAGCCATTTACCAAAGGCGATACGCCGCGCCGCAACCTTCAAGTTTGCCGTCGCATCCACGATGCAGGGGCTCTTGCCGCCCAGCTCAAGCGTCACGGGCGTGAGGTTTTTACTCGCGCGCTCCATGACGAGCTTGCCGACCGGAACGCTACCGGTAAAGAAGATCTTGTCCCAGCACTCATCGAGCAACGCTTCGTTCTCGGCGCGCCCGCCCTCGACAACCGTCACCAGGCGCGGATCAAATGCCTCTTCACAGATTTGCTTGAGCACCGCGCTCGATGCCGGAGCATAGGCACTCGGCTTGATGACCACGGTATTGCCCGCGGCAAGGGCGCCGGCGAGCGGCTCGAGTGTTAGCAAAAACGGGTAGTTCCACGGAGCCATGATGAGCGTGACGCCATAGGGCACGGCTTGCGTTTTGCACGCGCTCACGGCGTTGGCAAGGTCACACGGACGCAGGCGCGGACGACTCCATCGAGCCACGTGAGCGATCTGATGACGAATCTCGGAAAGCGACGTGCCGATCTCGCACATATATGCCTCGTCATGCGACTTTCCCAAATCGGTCTTGAGTGCATGGGCAATATCGGCCTCGTGCGCCCGTACCGCATCGCGTAAACTCACGAGCGCGCGACGTCGGGCATCAACATCAAACGTAGCGTGCGTTTTAAAGTAAGTGCGCTGATCGCCGACGATGCGCGCAATTTCCTCGGTGTTCATGGCACCCTCCTAGTTCTCGTCCTCAAACATACCACCCGCGACGACCTCGTACATACGCTCGAGCTCCAAGCGGTCCATCAAAAGCGGAACGGGGTACAGCGGATTGGCCTCGGCATCGGCATGCGCCGCCATCTCGGGAATGTCGGAGCGGCGAATGCCCGAGACATATTTGGGGATTCCCAGGATCTCGTTCATGCGGTCGACCCAATCGAAAAAGGCCTCGGCCGCAAGACTATCCTGCGCGGTAGCCGGCGCAATGCCCGCCATGCGAGCAAGATCGGCAAGCTTGGGGGCGGCGGCGTCACCATAAGCGCGAAGCATGTGCGGCAGGATGATCGCGTTGGCCAAACCGTGCGGAATTCCGTATCGGCCGCCCAGACTGTGCGCGATGGCATGCACATATCCGACATAGGAGCGGGTAAACGCAACGCCCGCCTTATACGCCGCCGAAAGCATATTGCGACGAGCGCGCATGTCGTCACCATGCTCATAGGCCTCGAGCAAATTGTCGTGGATAAGCTGCACCGCCTGTCGCGCCATCTTGCGCGTATAGGGCGTGGTGCTTCGCCCGATAAAGGCCTCAACGGCATGCGTCAGGGCGTCCATGCCCGTCTGCCCCGTAATGGAAGCGGGCAAGCCGCACGTAAACTCGGGGTCGTGGACTGCAAAACGCGGGATGAGCACAAAGTCGTTAATGGGGTATTTGTAGTGCGTCTCGTCATCGGTGATAACCGCCGCGAGCGTGACTTCGCTTCCCGTACCGGCGGTAGTGGGAACCGCAATAAGCAGCGGCAGGAGACGATGAATCCGCAGTAGGCCGCGCATCTTGTTGATGGGCTTGTTTGGCTGCGCAATGCGTGCGCCCACGCCCTTGGCACAGTCCATGGCCGAGCCACCGCCAAAGCCGATAATGGCCTGGCAGGCGCTCTCTCGATACAGGGACGCCGCTTCTTCCACGTTTGAAACCGTGGGGTTTGCACGCGTTTCGGCATAGACCGTAACGCCAATCCCCCTGCATGCGAGCGCCGTCTCGAGCGGTGCCGTGAGCCCCAGACGGGCAATGCCGGGATCCGTCACGATAAGGACCTTCTGGATCGAGCGCTTTTGAAGCACCGCGGGCACATCCTCGGCATGCTCTAAAATGCGCGGCTCGGTATAGGGCAGGATCGGCAATGCAATGCGAAAAACCGTCTGATATGTTCGGCACCAGGCACGACGGGCTAGATGCATAAAGGAAACTCCTTCATTTGTTGATAGGTCAACATTTGCTCGCCCGATTGTACTCAGCGGCGGTCAAAGACGGCCTGCCAATCGTTAATCAATCAACATCTTCATATCTCAAAATTGTTTTATTAAAAATCATTCCTAATAGGCTTCACATTTGGTTGCATTTATGGATAATAGAACTCGTCAAGACGCACGTCCGGAGAGGGCCCTTACGGGACCGGACGAGCGCACAATCGCCATAGATCGAAAGGATCGAATCATGAAGTTTGTTTGCCCCGTTTGCGGTTATGTGGAAGAGTTCGACGGCGACCAGCTGCCCGAGGACTTCAAGTGCCCCCAGTGCGGCGTTCCCGGTTCTCGCTTCCTGAAGCAGGAGGAGGGTCAGCTCGAGTGGGCTGCCGAGCACGTCGTGGGCGTCGCCAAGATGGAGGGCGTCTCCGAGGACATCGTTGCCGACCTGCGCGCCAACTTTGAGGGCGAGTGCTCCGAGGTCGGTATGTACCTGGCCATGGCGCGCGTCGCTCATCGCGAGGGCTATCCCGAGATCGGCCTGTACTGGGAGAAGGCTGCCCACGAGGAGGCCGAGCACGCTGCCAAGTTCGCTGAGCTCCTGGGCGAGGTCGTGACCGACTCCACCAAGAAGAACCTCGAGATGCGCGTTGAGGCCGAGAACGGCGCCACCGCCGGCAAGACCGATCTTGCTAAGCGCGCCAAGGCCGCTGGCCTCGATGCCATCCACGACACCGTGCACGAGATGGCTCGCGACGAGGCTCGCCACGGCAAGGCTTTCGCCGGCCTGCTCAAGCGCTACTTCGGCTAAGCCAGCAACCTGAGACATAACCTCTAGCTCGATGAGGCCCGGACCGCATGGTTCGGGCCTTTTTCGTGCCTCACAAACTTGTTAACTACCTGAAATAGGACCGCCTTCGGCATCGGCTTCTCGTCAAAAACTAAGTGAGTAGACTTTTTGGAACTTGCCGAGCAGACCATCCATATCACTTTATAAAGCCGCAGGTAAATGCCTTGTTGCAAAACGACCTAGTCGCCAAAGTGCCAAAAGTCTACTCACTTAGATTCGCAGCCGTCCACGATCGAGCCATTTTGTGTCTAGCGGGCATCTTTCCGTCGATTACTCCCAATTTTGTCCAGTCAACGAATAGTTCAGACCTGAGTAATGTCTCAGCCCTTTGCTCATCTGAGCTTTTATCACGATATTCAGCATCGAGCATCCTGCATATGGCCTTAACGATCGCGCGGAATCTATCCTCATCCGATATCTGTCTGTGTGTAAGGAGAAGCACATCGTAGCCCATGGCCTGAAGGGCCGTCATGCGGTCAGCGTCACGCAAGCCATCCCCTGCGCGTCCGTGCGAGGCCTTTCCCTGACATTCAATGGCCACCTGTCGCCTACCGTCCGGCGAAGAAAGAAGTAGGTCGATATATACACGGGACTTTCCCACAATCGCTCGAGCACTTGTGCTTAACGTCACTTCGACATTGAGCTCTATGCCGCAAAACCCTTCGCCTCCCAGGGCTCGCGGCAGTCCAAGCAACAAAAACGCCTCGACCTCAAAAGGCGACGCGGCACCCAATGGAACGAGTTGCGATACCGCCATAAATCTATTGCCGTAACGCATCCCGCAAACATCTGAACAAAAACGGTCAAGGTCTCCGCCCAAAACCAAAGCGTCTCGACGCCATAAATTTGAGGCGATGCCGTCCTCGGACGGGCAGCGCACCCAACCGAACGTTGTCGAAATCGCGCCCGAATCAATTGCACGCGAAAGATCCGCCTCAAGTGCCGCCGGCAGGGCACACACCGCAAACAAGCCACACATCTCCGCCAATACCAAAAGAAGCTGAAGATCCGTCAGATGCCGCGACATGATGAATGTCGTCAGTAGAGGAGATGTAACCAAAAACCCATGCTCCGTTTCCAGCACGGATTCCCTGGGGAGCTCACCAAGAAACAGCCGCTGCCTGATACTGGCAGGACAAGTCCGCTTGTTTCTCGTCCGGACCAATGTATACAACGGAAAGCCGAGCACAACCGCAGCCGTCGGGTTACGGGCAAGGTCATATCGCTGCCGGTCTTCTTCCGGCCGTGGAAGCGGCGGACACAAAGCGCGGACTTGAGGAGGCAAACGCCAGTACCTAAAAGCCGATATGTCACAAAGTAGATCCTTCATAGGCACAGGAAAACACGAATTTCAACCCAGTCAGTCACGTATTGGCGCGAACGCACCAAAAATGGCGCCGAACGGACTGCCAAGTTTTCAACAGCACTCCCCAACTGGCCAAAAGCTTGCCGAGAGCTGGACGAAGCCCTGTTGAAAACCCCATTTTTTCTCATGCAGGAGCTTTGCGCGGCAAGTGAGTAGACTTTTTTGAACATCCCGAGCAGGCCGGTCATCCTGCTTTTCAAAACCGCAGGTAGATAGCTTGTTACAAAACTGCCTGGTCGCCAAAGTGCTAAAAGTCTACTCACTTAGGTTGCAGAGTGCCCCCCCCCATTAGCTGCAATTCCAAGCTAGTTAGCACTTTTGGACTCAGATCGTCATACTGAACAAGAATTTGAGTTGAGTTTTCAGGGACAGATGCGCCATCGGCACACCAAAAACAGTCACCAATATCGATAAAAGGGATGCTCGAGCGCGTGAGGGCCCGTGCAAAAGTGCTTCCGCCCGTTCCACGCTCCGCAACCACGATACAGTAAAGGCCCGCGTCTGCATGCTCGATCGAGACTTCCCCTGCCGGAAACGCCTTCCGCACAAGCGCCGCCAGGCCATCGCGCGCCTCGCGAGCGCGCACGCGCACGCGGTTCACATGTCGCTCGTAATCACCCGATTCCAGCAAACGAGCCAAAGCGACCTGGTCAACAGAGCTAACCGACGAGGCGTAAAAACCAAGGTTGCGCCTAAACCGCTCCATTAGCTCATCGGGCAACACCATGTACGCTAGACGCAACGCCGATGACAGGCTCTTCGAAAACGTGTTGGTGTAAATAACCGACTGGGCGGCATCGATCGATGCGAGCGCAGGAATCGGCTTGCCAGCAAGGCGAAACTCACAATCAAAGTCATCTTCGATGAGATACCGACCTGGTCGCTCGGCGGCCCAGCTCAGAAGCGCATAGCGACGCGCAATGCTCGTCACAAGGCCGGTCGGATACTGATGGGACGGCATCAGGTGAAGGACATCGGTCCCGCTTTTCTGCAGAGTGCTCAAGTCCACGCCCTCATCATCCAACGGGATATGTCGAACTTGGCAGCCCATAGCCTGATAGATACGCGTCAGACGCAAATAGCCCGGATCCTCAACCGCATACACCTTGTCCGCGCCAAGCAACTGAACCAACATGGTATCGAGCAGCTGGGCGCCCGCACCGATAACGATGTTGTTGGGGTCGACATTCATACCCCTTGTCCCGTGCAGATGGTGAGCAATTGCGCGTCGCAGCCGAGCAGTGCCCTGCGCCGGTGCGGGCGAAAAGATTTCGCGCTCGTCTTCGGATGCCAGCGTCGCCCGTAGCGCGCTTTGCCAAAGCCGCGCCGCCTCCAAAGCAGAAGGAGAAAGCGCATCGAATCGCTCGACCTGTCCGTTGACATCATGCACGCTGGGGCCCACAGAGACGGCATCTCGGTCGATGCCCTCCGCAGCCGAAGCCAAAACCGGTGCATCCGGAAGCTCGCAAGCGTAGTAGCCACGACGTGGTATTGAGCAAATATAGCCCTCAGCGAGTAACTGGCTATATGCATTCTCGATGGTAATAACACTGATTCCCAGATGACTGGCAAAGGCGCGCTTAGACGGCAAATGCTCCCCCGCCACAATGCGTCCAGCTACGATATCATCTCGAATTTGCTGGTAAACATACTCATAGAGCGATGCTTCGCCGCGTTTTTCCAAATTGTAGTCAAGCATGAGCCTATCACCTGACCTTATTAAGTCATTCAATCTGGTATTAGTCTGACCTTGTAATTATCTCGAAAACTGAGTATTTTGTCATACCCAGCTCCCCGATAGGATGTTCCGTCAAGCAATGCACATGCCAACCAAGGGAGCAACCATGGCAGAACAGAACAGCAAGGCCGACCGCGTCAAACTCAATCGCGAGCTCGCGCAGATGCTCAAGGGCGGCGTCATCATGGACGTTACCACGCCCGAGCAGGCACGCATCGCCGAGGAGGCAGGCGCCTGCGCCGTCATGGCCCTCGAGCGCATCCCGGCCGACATCCGTGCCGCAGGCGGCGTCTCGCGCATGAGCGACCCCAGGATGATCAAGGGCATCCAGGAGGCCGTCTCCATCCCCGTCATGGCCAAGTGCCGCATCGGTCACATCGTCGAGGCGCAGGTCCTGCAGGCCATCGAGATCGACTACATCGATGAGTCCGAGGTTCTCTCCCCTGCCGATGACGTCTATCACATCGACAAGACCCAGTTTGACGTGCCGTTTGTCTGCGGCGCCCGTGATCTGGGCGAGGCGCTGCGCCGTGTTGCCGAAGGCGCCACGATGATTCGCACCAAGGGTGAGCCGGGTACGGGCGACGTCGTTCAGGCCGTGCGTCACATGCGCAAGATCCAAAAGCAGATCCGTGACGTTGTTGCCCTGCGCAACGACGAGCTCTTTGAGGCAGCCAAGCAACTGCAGGTTCCGGTCGAGCTGGTGCGCGAGGTCCATGCCACGGGTAAGCTTCCCGTCGTGAACTTTGCCGCCGGCGGCGTAGCGACCCCCGCCGACGCCGCGCTGATGATGCAGCTGGGCGCCGAAGGCGTGTTTGTCGGCTCGGGCATCTTTAAGAGCGGCGACCCCGCCAAGCGCGCAGCCGCCATCGTCAAGGCCGTGGCAAACTTCACCGATGCCAAGCTCATTGCCGAGCTTTCAGAGGACCTGGGCGAGGCCATGGTGGGCATCAACGCCGACGAGATCGAGATTATCATGGAAGAGCGCGGGCGCTAGTCCAGCAGAAAGGATCGCACATGAGCGATTATGCAGACCAAACGGTCGCCGTGCTGGCGGTCCAAGGCGCATTTGCCGAGCACGAGGCAAGACTATCCGAGCTGGGCGCGCGCTGTATTGAGCTGAGGCAGGCGGCTGATTTAAAGCAGGACTTTGACCGTCTGGTACTTCCCGGCGGCGAGTCTACCGTTCAAGGGAAGCTGCTAGATGAGTTGGGCATGCTCGAGGAGCTTCGCACCCGCATTGTTGAAGGCATGCCCGTCCTGGGCACCTGCGCCGGCCTGATTCTGCTGGCTCACGACCTTGCCGCCCATGACGATAAGGGCACGCCGCGCCTGGCAACCATGGATGTGCTCGTTGAGCGCAATGCCTACGGCAGGCAGCTCGGCAGTTTTCGAACCAAGGGGCAGGTAGCTGGCATCGACGGTGAAGTGCCGCTGACGTTTATCCGCGCGCCCCGCATCGTCGAGGTCCACGGCGACGCAAAGGCCTTAGCGAAAGTCGACGGCCGTATCGTCGCCGCGCGCCAGGGCAACCAGCTCGGCGTAACCTTCCACCCCGAACTCGACGAAGACACCCGCCTCCACGAAATGTTTCTACAAATGTAGGCATCGAAATCAACAAACAAAATGAGAGTGGATAATCTCCCACTTTGAGCTTGAATGCAGACTCAAACCGGGAGATTATCCACTCTCATGCTATGCAATCGTTGGGTGTTCCTATAGTTTTGTCAACCGTCGGGGCTACTCCCGGTAGGGCACCCG
>JAYBEF010000073.1:0-2763 GCA_037277825.1 Collinsella sp. | reverse complement strand
AGCGCTTCTTTGGCTAAACCAGCTTTGACTCCTTAAAGCTGTTAGCGTGTGGCTTGGGCGCCGCGGAACTCCATCCGCGGCGCCCTTTTATTCCAAAATCTATGCAGGGGCCCGCTCGGACATGTGTTCCGAGCGGGCCCCTGCTGTTAGCTTGTGGCACTGAATAGTTTAGGCTTCGTCGACGATCTTAAGGGCGCGCGTGTGATCGATCTCGTTGAGGAGGTTAACGCGACGCTCGTGACGACCGCCCTCAAACTCGGCGTCGAGCCACTCGTCGACGATCATCTTGGCGAGCTCGGAGCCCACGACGCGGGCGCCAAAAGCGAGCACGTTGGTATTGTTGTGCATGCGGGAGAGCTTGGCGCTGAAGGGCTCGGAGCACACGACGGCGCGTACGCCCTCGACCTTGTTGGCAGCCAGGCTGATACCGACGCCGGTGCCACAGATCAGGATGCCTAGATCGACGTCGCCGTTGGCAACGGCCTTACCCACCTTGTAGCCGGCGATGGGGTAGTCAAAGCTCTCGGAGGTGTCGGTGCCAAAGTTCACGACCTCGCAGCCGCGCTCCTTCAGGTGCTCGGAGATGATGTTCTTGAGCTCGACGGCGGCGTGGTCGTTACCGATACCGATCTTCATGGATAGTTCCTCTCTGGTCTGTGCGGCGAGATTGCTAAAGGTTTTACCGCGTTCGACTGCATGATAGCGCGACTTTTGTGTAAACGCTTGGGCGTTTTTTGGTCAAACGCTTTAGCATGCAACAAGACCGGTTTCTCATGAATGAATGCCGTCAGTTTGCGCCTGAATGCCGTCTACCGGAACCTGGGTTGCGGTTTTTGATGCATTGTTATCAAATAAAAGAGCTAATTATTATTGAGAGCCCAGCCCGTTATACAAGTAGGAGATACCTATGCCTGCCGATTCCCTTCGTGATGCCGCGTTTTGCGATGTTTTGAACCGCGAACTTGTTTGTGCACTCGGCTGCACCGAGCCCATTGCCGTTGCTTATGCAGCGGCGCTGGCGAGCCAGACGCTCGGTTGCGAACCCGATCATATGGATGTTGCCTGCTCGGGCAACATCATCAAGAACGTCAAGAGCGTGACCGTGCCCAACTCGGGCGGTATGCACGGTATTGAGGCCGCGGCCGTGCTGGGTGCCGTGGGCGGCGACGCCAAGAGCGCGCTCGAGGTGCTCGAGAGCGTCGATGACGCGGACCGCGCCCGCGTGGCCGAGCTGCTTGCCGATGCGGACTACTGCGATGTGTCGCTTGTCGAGGGTGTGCCCAACCTCTACATCAAGGTGACTGCGACGGCCGGGGGCCATACCGCGGTCGTCGAGATTACCGATCACCACACTAATGTCACGTGCCATACGCTCGACGGTATTCCGGTATGCGGTAAGTCGGCGGGGGAGTGCGCCGCCTGCGCCGAGCGCGTGGTGGCCGAGCGTGCGGCAGATAACGCCGACACGCCCATGTCGATCGAGACCATCATCGACTTTATCGAGGATGGTGACATTGAGGACGCCCGCGCTGCCGTTGAGCGTCAGATTGAGCTGAATGGCGCGATCAGTGCCGAGGGTCTCGCGCACGCTTGGGGCGCCGAGGTGGGCCGTACGCTGCTGGGTGCTCGTGCCGATGACGTCGCCTGCCGCGCCCGTGCCCGTGCGGCCGCCGGGTCCGACGCCCGCATGAACGGTTGCGCGCTGCCGGTCGCCATTGTGTGCGGCTCGGGCAATCAGGGCATTACCTGCGCATTGCCCGTCATGGAGTATGCCGAGTACCTGCGTTGCGACCACGAGCGCCTGGTGCGCGCCGTGATGCTGTCCGATCTTATCGCCGTGCATATCAAGAGCTATATTGGTGCGCTTTCGGCGTTTTGCGGTGCTATTTGCGCTGCGTGCGGCGCCGGCGCTGCGATTACCTGGCTGTGCGGTGGCACGCGCGAACAGATTGGCGCGACCGTCTCGAACACGCTCGGTAACGTGGGCGGCATCGTGTGCGACGGCGCCAAGGCGAGCTGTGCCGCCAAGATCTCGGCTGCCGTCGATGCGGCGATTCTGGGCCATGATATGGCCATGCAGGGTCGCGGCTTCCGCGCCGGCGAGGGCCTGATCCAAGATACCGTTGAGCAAACAATCGCCAGTATGGGCTACGTAGGCCGCGTGGGCATGAAGGACACCGACATCGAGATCCTCAACATCATGATCGGCAAAACCCAGGTGTGCTAGTTACGCGGTTTTACCAAACCGCGTAACCAGTCGACGCTGCAAATGCCCCTAAGCGGCAATCTGCCTTTCAATCGTCGGGCATGGCCAGAAGGCCTATGCCCTCCTCTTTCAAGGCACATTGCTCGCTTAGGGGCATTTTCGCTGACTTGTGCTCAACCTGCGGCGATATTTGGTTTGGAGCGAGGGGTCCTACGACAGTTCGTCGGCTACTTGGTGTTCGTAGAAGGCTTCGATTACGGCGTTAAAGTCGCGGGCGAAGTCTTCCATGGTTCCGCGCCAGGTGGCTCGGCCGGGTTTTCCCTGGCCAACATAGGCAGTTTGAATGCCGCAGGCGGGACTGGGGAAGTCGCGCTTGGGATCGTTGCCCACCATAAGGACCTCGTGTGGCTCGAGCCCCATCACCTGAAGCTGCTCTAGATAGTAGGTGGCATCGGGCTTGCAGCGGGTGGCGTTTCCCATGTGCGTCACGAGTTCAAAGGGGGCGTCGGCCAGGTCGCCCCAACCCATGCGGCACTCGATGGCCCCCTGGGGAAAGC
>JAYBEF010000072.1:0-14235 GCA_037277825.1 Collinsella sp. | reverse complement strand
AAAGCTCGGGCTGCTGAGCAATCTCGGCCGTGGTGATCTGGGCGCCGAGCTCGGTGAGCTCCTCGACACTCTTCTCGAACATTTCTAATACCTCTTTCTTTACTAAATTGTCTGATATATAAAGACTTAATCTGAAAAGTTAAATCGGGTAGTAGTCATAGGCTGTTTTTCTTTCGTTAACACTCGTATCCGATCACAGAGTATCTCGATAATGAGAAATCCTGTACTTAAACTTGTCCGCACGAGCCACCGAAAGCGTAAACTCGACAACATCATTTTGGGTGTTGTGAGTAGTTCGGACTATGTCCAGAACTGGCGCACCCTCACCAATACCTAGAAGCCGAGCGTCACATGGACGTGCTATACCCGCAGAGAACTCCTCATCCGCTACTCGAATTTTCTGCTGATAATCCTGCTCAATGACATCGTAAAGGGGCTTCTGTTCGAGTAGAGGACGCTTGAGTGAAATAAAGAGCCTTGCTGGAAGATAGCTACGCTCAACCATCATAGGAATACCATCTGCCATTCGTAAACGTTTGAGTTTTAATACCTTTTCACCCAAATGAATCCCCATTTGCATCGAGAGCGTTTTATCTGCTTTCATTTCACAGAACTCTAAGATGGTTGTTTCTGGCAGCCGGCCCATCGCTTTCATCTGTTCAGTAAAACTGTACGATTGGGTAAGATTTGTTGCTTGAGCTAGTCGATCGGCAACAAACGTACCGCGACCTTGTTTTCGCACAATCCGACCAAGATACTCAAGTTCCTGAATTGCAAGCCGGACAGTCGACCGCGAAAGCCCGAAACGTTCGGCAAGCTCACGTTCGGACGGAATCAAATCACCTGGCTGATATTCATGATCAATTTTTTCGATCAGAATATCTACGAGCTGGTCATATAGCGGTTGTCTGTGCCTCTTGCACGTCATGATATTCTCCACGTAATGAGCAATTGACCAATACTTCAGCCTTCAGGTAACGCACCAAAATGTCCAATAAATGGGCTAATAGCGACACTACATCTCATCGTCTTCATCAATGTCAGCACTCTCGAGTTTCTTGAGATCGACTCCCTCACGACCAACGACCCGTGCGCGTTCGGCAAGTTCATCAAGCGTTGGGTCTCCAAACGCACGCGTCATAACGAGCTCCACCAACATAGGTAGATTTGTTCCGGTGACAACGGTCACGTTATCGAGCTCAGTCGTCATTGGGATAGCTTGATTGAACGGAGTACCGCCAAGCAAATCAACAAACACCAATACGCCATCACAAGCTTGACGCATCTTGGCAATGCAGGTTCGCAAATCATCACCAAAAGTAACCGCCTCCGAGCCCGCAAAAGGAACTACCTCAAAATTAGGCTGTTCGCCGGCGACCATATCCACAGCGCTTTTCAAACCAGGTGCAAACTGACCGTGACCAGTTAGTACAAATCCAATCATTCTATCTACCTTTCTACCGTTCGCTTTCTCTAGCCAAAGAACCCCTCAAAAGGGCTCTTACGACCACTGCATCATTAAAGTTTAGTGAGTATTTTGTTTTATCGCGGGAGGTCTGTGAGCGTCTCTAAGCTGCTTTTCAAGGTTGCGATATCTACGTGCTTCGCCCTTGTTCCCGCTGCTCTCATATTGATATGAAAGCAGCAGATAGAGCTTTCCGCGTAACCCAAGGTCGTTCGTATCCAGCATAGCTTCCATCTCATCGATCTTATCATGCCGACGGCAAAAGACTATGTCGTAGGTCAATTGACTGTCCGCCAAAATGCCCTTCGACACGATGGGGCGCATCTCTTCCAACATGGACGCCGCCCGCTTCCGGTCACCCGTCTTGATATAGAAATTAAAGGCGCGAACCGCAAGCTGTCGACGTTGTTTATCGCTGCACGACATCTCCAGCAAGTGGTCAAGCATTCGATCTGCATATGCGTCCATATCAGCAGCTTCATAGATCGTGAAACGCAGGTAATACTGCTTATACGTAGACATTACTATACGCGCAAGTTTGCGATCGAGCAGGTCTATGCAATCTTGGTATAAGCCCAAGTTAAACAATACCTGCAATTTCATATCGAAGTATTTTTTCGCTCCTTCGGTCACAGCGAAATAAGCCACTACAACACAAATGAACAGTACGATCCAAAATGGCATTGCACTATATTCCCTTCAAGGCAGCCTTAAGGAATTAATCGAACACGATGACTGCATAACCGCCTATGAACAACGGTGTCCGACAAAACAAAAGAGGCGCACACTCCAGGGGATATGGCGATAAAGTCGCCTTGGAGGTGTGCGCCACGTCTCAATTGAGGCTCAAATGCCGTGACAATATGGGGTATTTAGCCCTTGCAAATGATACCGAATGCACCCAAGGCAATGGACAGAACCAAGACGATAAAGATGGCCTTCGTCGAGGTCATGCCCTTCTTACCGAGGAGCCAGTATACGAAGCCGACGAGTGCGGCAGGAACCAGCTTGGGGCAAATCATATTGCAGATGTTCTGCAAGTCAACGGTAACGCCGCCGATAACAGGCTTCGCCGCAATAACGATACCGACATTGGTTGCGACCAGAGCACCGACCATAAAGACACCCATTACGGAGGCCGCGTCGGTCAACGCGTTCAGGCGATCGCTCATGGTGGTGACGAGCTTCATACCCTGCTCATAGGCCATGTGGGTCTGCTTGCAGCGGAACCAGTCAACAAGGATGTTCACGACGACCCAGATGAAGATACCCAAGGGGTTGCCGTTCATGGCCATATTGGCAGCCAGAGCGCCGAAAATGGTCGGGAGCAGCGAACCGAAGATGGAATCGCCGATGGAAGCCAGCGGTCCCATGAGACCAGTCTTGAGACCAGCAACAGCCTCGAGGCCCTCAATGCCCTCCTCTTCCTCGATCGCCAAATCGATACCGGTGATGATCGTGTTGAGGAAGTTTGAGGTGTTGAAGAACGGTGCGCACTGGGCGCGGCAGGCTTCCTTTAGCTCCGGCGTGCCGTCGCCGTACAGCTTGCGCAGTGTGGGCAGGATAATCCAGAGATAACCAGAGTGTTGCATGCGCTCGTAGTTCCAACCATCCTGGAAACCAAGCAGGTTACGACGGTTGATCTGCGCAAGGTCGTCCTTGGTAATCTTGTAGCCAGTGGTGCCATTGGCGAGTTTCTCATTAGAGCTCATCGTCGTCGTCTCCCTCCGCAGCGCCAGCAGCAGCGACGGGACGCTGGTTGTTCTTGTAGTACAGCAAAGACAGAGCAAAGCCAATAATAGCGATCGCCAGCATCGACATGTTATTGAACATACCGACCATATCCACGGCGCCCTTACCAAGCGCGCCGTTCACAGCGACGATGTTGGCGTTGAGGTTCATGATGCTCGTGAAGGCCGTACCAAACAGGGCGGCAACTACAAAGCCGAGCAGCAGGTAGGCGACGTGCTTTTTGACCGGCAGGTAACGGAGCAGGATGGCGAAGCCAACAGCGGGCAAGGCACCGCCAGCAACAGACAGACCGTCACCCAGCCACTTCCAGTCGCCGTTAAGGGCGGTAGTGATGCCCTCGACCAAGCCCTGGCCAAATGCGAGAGCCAGGAAGACCGGAATCATGCGGGACAGCATCCAGGAAACGGCACCGAGCAAGTAGTGTACGTTGTAGGCACCCCAGTTCATCTTCTCGATATCGGCATCGCACATGTGACCGAAGAACGTGTTGGCGAAACGGCCGGCGATATCGGTGTAAACGAGAATGGCAGCGACAGGTACGCCGATGGCGGCAAGAGCCGTCTCGGGATTCATGCCCGCACCCACGGCAAAGGCAGTGGCGACCAGAGTGCCGGAGTTGGCATCGATACGAGAGGCGCCGCCAAAGGTACCAACGCCCAGGACGGTGAGCTGCATGCTGCCGCCGATAAACAGGCCAGTCTGTAGGTCACCCATAATCAAACCGGTAATCATACCGGAGAAGACGGCTGAGCCGGCACAGGTGTACCAGTTCAGCTCATCCAGAATCTGATAACCCGCATACAGGGTTAACAGAAGAATCTGCCACCAAGCAATCATGGTAAACTCCTTATTTAAGGTGTAACAGTTTCTACAATACCAATACGCTTATATAAACCGTGCATCCCCCTTCACGGCCTAGCGTTAATTCGACTAGAGCGTGAGAGCCTCTGGGTTATCCTGCGGCGTCAGCTGAATGACAATAGGAAGATTATCGGCCTTGAGTTTGGCAAATGCGTCAAGGTCCCCCTGGTCGCAACTAATGTTGCGAGTCAGCTTCTTGACCGGCTCCATTGTCGTCATATTACCGACGATGAGCTGCTCAAGCTTAACACCTTGCTCCAAAAGTCGAACGTAGACCTCAGGCTTTTTCGCAACAATAAAGAGACGTTGCGCATCATATTTGCCAGCAGTGATGTTGGCAGCGGCCTTGTCGACAGGAAGCACGGACAACTTCACAGTTGCCGGGCAAGCCATGCGAAGAACCTGCTTTTGGGTAGCATCTTGCGATACCTCGTCGTCAACTACCATGAAGCGGCTTACCTGACGGGCGTTAGACCAGAGGTTTGCCACCTGTCCGTGAATCAAGCGAAAGTCGACTCGTGCGCCTACAATCATTTCTACTCAACTCCTTCTTGTTCAAGTGTACGGATAACGGGCTCAGAGCGAAGGGAGATTTTCGCATCATACACGCCCTCTGTTTCGAACATAACGAGCTCATTGGTACCAGGGTGTAATAAACCGTGCGGAACATAGAGCGTCATGATGGGACCCTTATCCCAAAAACGTCCGACATTCGTTCCGTTTACGAATGCCACACCCTTTCCAAAACCCGTAGTGTCGATAAAGGTATCAGCCGGCTCAGATATATCAAACTTTGCGCGGTAAAAGGAAGGTTGCCCCTCTACCCAGCCGGCGGAATAATCAAGATTATCGATGTTATCGAGTGGCAGACAACGCATCTCCCAACCGGTAACAAAGTGAAGATCAACGCAAACTCCTGTCCTAATGCCTTTATGCTGCGTATCAGCGAGCAATTTGTGACCATAATTGACGCGACCCATATCCTCGGTCAGAACATCCAGGCGGTTGTGTTCACAGGGAAGAACGCAGTGAATATCTTCCCCGATGTGCTCCTGATACTGCGTCGCCACTTTGTCACCGTTCACAAACACCTGTGCACGGTCGCGGGCGTCAATAACCCGAATACGCTCTTCATCTGCACGGTCACGCTCGACAGTCGTGGTATATAACGTATATCCATACGACTGACCCATCTCTTCCATGGGCATAGGATATTGGGCTTCAATCGGCTCCGAAAGAATATCGAGCACATTAAAGAGACTTACGCGCTCACTCACCGAAATATCGGGCATGGAAAACGCCTTTTTTGTTAACGGCTTGCTTTGCGCGATATCGGGATACAGCTCGTGAACTGTCCTTTGAATTGCGAAGTATTTCTCGGTCGGGTTGCCCTGTTCGTCCAATGGAGCATCGTAGTCATATGATGTCACCTGGTGCAGGTCATGTGTATGGCGTGCAGAACATCCGTTCATAAATCCAAAGTTGGTGCCTCCATGAAACATGTAGAGGTTTAAAGACCCTCCAAGCTCGAGCACCTCGCGAACGCAAGAGGCAAGATCTTCGGGATCGCGTCTGATGACGTTCTCCCCATAGCGATTGAACCAGCCGTCCCACAACTCCATGCACATAAGAGGCCATTGTTTTCCATGCTCCTTGTGAAAAGCAGAAAGAGCCTCAAAGTTCTCCTTTGCATGAGAACCAAAGTTGCCGGTGCACAACACATCATCGTCAATGAGCGTACCGGCACGAAGGCACCCACGCCACGGGCCATCGGAAGTACAAAGGGGCACGGAAACCCCACGCTCGACCATAAGGCGACGAATCGCGCGAAGATAGTCCTTATCCTCGCAATATGATCCATACTCGTTTTCAACCTGCATCATGATGATGTTTCCGCCCTTGTCAATCTGACGCGAGACGAGTATCGGCATGAGATGGTCGTAGTAATGCGCAACGTGAGCAAGAAACTTGGGGTCGCTGCTACGCGGTCTCATATCATGTTGGCGCAGCAGCCATGCTGGCATGCCGCCAAATTCCCATTCTGCGCAAATAAACGGAGAGGGCCGAACAATTGCATACAGACCGAGTGACGCTGCTTCATCAAGAAATGCCGCCAAATCAATTGAACCAGAAAAATCGAAGACGCCAGGCTTTGGCTCATGAAGATTCCACGGTACATACGTTTCGACCGTATTAAACCCAAGAGCCTTAAGGTTATAGAGCGAGTGGTGCCAGTCGCTCGGATGAACACGCATATAGTGAATCGCCCCCGACAAGATGGTGAACGGCTCATCATCGAGTAGGAATTGATTGGTGATCTTAAACGAATGCATGCTACTCCCGATCTTCGTGCTCTACGACGCCGATGCCGGTTCCTCGGCCCTCAGCTAAACGCCTTGCCTATTATGGACGCATTAACGCAATTATGTAGACAGAATCTGAAGTGGTCCGTAAACGGTAGCGAAATGACGATGAACGGCTTTAATGAACAAAATATAAACCCACTGGTAAATTACTTTTTAACTATAGATTTCTAACGATTCTATATTTGAAAGGTGGTATGTACCAGCTATCCACTATTTCATACTAGTTACATTATGCTTCAATCGCATTTCTTCAAATGCTTATCTACTTTGTTGTTGCCGATTTGAGTGCGCGTGCGCCAACCCAAGCATCGTCACGGCTTCAGTTCCCCTATTCATAAACATAAAACCCCGCCAAACGTGATCCCCTAGGGAAAACACGCTTGGCGGGGTCGTAGCGTGATTTCCCTAGGGGAATCACGCCATCAGACAAACGGTTCAGCCGAGCAGCGCGCTACTCCTCCCAGTAAGCATCTGCAAGCAGCTTAAAGCAGATCTTCTTGACCGGCTGCGCGCCATCGCCCGGGAACTCGAGCGTGGGCATATGAGGCTCGCCGGCAACGAACAGCGCAAACTTGTCGTCGGCAAGATCGCCGGCAATCGAGGCGTCGGAATCGACCAGGTCGTAGTCGTCCTTCTCGTCAAACTCCTGGACCAGCGTCAGGCTGCCCGTAGCGACCTTAAAGGCCTCACGACCCTCAACGTCGATCTGCAGGTCGTGATAGCGCTGATGCGTCTCGTAGTGGGCCTCGGCCTCGGGACGCGTCGTGGGAGCCATGACGTTCGCAAAGACCTTGTCGCCCAGAATCTGATGGCTGCCGACCTCGAGCTGCGCCGGGTCGTTCTCCTCGAGCCAGTCGATCAGCACGTCGAGACCCTTGAGCATTCCGCGGTACTCCTCGATATCGCCCAATGCACCGTAAATCATCTAAATCCCCTCTCGGATCGTTTCTTTGGCGGCTACTCGGCAAACGCATTACCGACGCTGTTGCCACCCACATACGTCTCGACCAGGGTAAGGTCGGGATTGAACACGACAAAATCGGCATCGCGGCCAGGCATAATGCTGCCACATTTATCCTCGACGTGAGCAGAACGCGCGGGCACCTCGGTCGCCATGCGAATGGCGATATCGGCGCTCGCAAGACCCCAGTCGACGATGTTCTTGACGCCCTGTGCGAGCGTGAGCACCGAACCGGCGATAGCAGAGCCATCGGCGAGCCAGCAAAGGTTGTCCTTCATAATGACGTCCATGCCGCCGCTGGTGTACTTGCCCTCGGGCATGCCGCCGCAACCCAGGCAATCGGTGATCAGCACCGTGTGCTGCCAGCCCTTGGCCTGCAGCAGTGCCTTGATAGCAGCAGGGTTCACGTGTTTGCCGTCGCAAATGATCTCGGCATAGGTCTCGGGCGTGGACATGGCAGCGCCCACGACACCGGGCTCACGGTGATGCAGACCACGCTGGCCGTTGTAGGTATGCGTAAAGCAGCTGGCGCCAGCATTGATGGCGGCGGCGCACTCATCATAGGTGGCATCGGAGTGGCCAATACAGGTCACGACGCCCTTTGCGCTCAGAGCCGCAGCGTAAGCGGCAGCGCCATCGCGCTCGGCCGCCATGGCGCTCTTGACGATACGACCGCCGGCGGCCTCCTGCCACTCGTCAAAAACTTTCTCGGACGGGTCGATCAGATAAGCAGGGTTCTGGGCACCCACATGCTTCATGGTAAAGAACGGACCCTCCAGGTAGATGCCCTGAATACGAGCACCGCAGAACTCAGGTCCGCGCTCTTCGTCCGCCTGTGCAATGGCAGCGCAGGCGTCCCTGATCTGCTCCACACCGTCGGTAAAGGTCGTAGGCAGCCAGCTGGTGGTACCACGACGAGCGAGCTCGGTCGAGCTGATGTTGATGCCCTCGGCATCGTTATCGGTCGTGGCATGGTTATAGAAGCCATGAATGTGGGTGTCCACCATGCCCGGCGCAATCCATGTACCCGAATAATCTTTGATCTCACAAGCGGGCTCATCGGCCTGCCAGGCGCCAAAGACGCCGTCTTCGACCATGAGGTAGCCGCCCAGCTGCGGCCCCGCCGGCAAAAAGAACTTGTCGGCCTTGATAGCATACGTGCTCATCTATGCTCCCGTACCCGCAGTGCGTTTTAGGGCGGATCAAAAACCACTGCATTGTTAATTCGAGCGATTGTTCGTTGCCTTCTTGCGCTTGGCACATTTTGCACCCGCCGCAAAACACGCCAAGCCGTTTATACCCAATAACTCTAGACTGCGCGGTTGTGGTAGACCTTGTATTTAAACTGGTCGGCGCGCGCAACCGAACGCGTATACTCGATAACCTCGTTGTTCATGTCATATGTGGTACGAATCAAATCCAGGACCGGTGCGCCTTCGGCAATCTCGAGCAAACGAGCGTCGGAATGGCGGGCAATACTCGCGTAGAATTCCTCCTCTGCCACGCGAACTTTCTCGTGAAAGTCCTGCTCGATCATGTCGTATAGCGATTTGTTCTCGATCATGGGGCGCTTAAGCGCAAAGAACTTACGACTCGGCAGATATGTACACTCAATCATCAGCGGCACACCATCGGCAATACGCAGGCGCTTGATCTTGTACAGACGCTCGCCAAGACGCGCGTTCATCTCTATGGCAATATTCTTGTCAGCCTCGACCTCGGTAAACTCAAGAATCGTCGTCTTGGGCACACGGCCGATCGCCTTCATCTGCTCAGTAAAGCTATAGATTTGCGAGAGGTTTGCCGTTTGCAGAGAGCGGTCGCACACCATGGTTCCACGGCCGCGCTGACGAACCACCAAGCCTAGGCGCTCAAGCTCCTGTAGGGCAAGGCGAACCGTCGTACGCGAGAGCCCGTAGCGCTCCGACAAGTCACGCTCAGACGGCAAATAGTCGCCGGGTCGAAGCTCGTGATCGATTTTATCGGTCAGCAAATCGACGAGCTGATCGTACAGAGGTTGTTTGCGCGCTCCCATTGCCATAATGATACCTGCCGGATATATGACTCGAAATTGGTTGTAACCAGACACCACGTACTATAGCAGTTTTAATGGAATAACAGCAGGTCAACCCATATATTTCAATTTATATGAGTAGATAAGCTTTACACTGTAATACCAATCTCTCCCGCAACGCAAAAAGCCCGTTAGAACGATGTCCGTTCTAACGGGCTTCATCAGATATACCGGCTTCGCACTCGGAAGCTCAGGCGAACCTTATGCAAACAGGCCGTAGATGCTGATGTTGGCCTTGGCGTACAAGCCGTTGGCGTACCCGGTCCACTTGGAGCTGGCGCTGGAGGCCTGTGAAGAATACTGCTGATAGGCGGTGTAGTAGGCGGTCATGGCCTGCTTATAGGTTGCGCTATCGGCGGTAAAGGCGTCGTTGGCGAAGGCCTTAGCGTAGGTGCTGTTCTCGTCCTTCCAGGCGCCCTTCTCGCTATCCCACTCGTCGCCGGCAAGGTTGATGATGTAGTCGGCGTAGTCCTTGCTCGCGGTGTCCTCGTTGCCGTCAGCAGGCTCGGTCGGGGCGGTCGGCATACTCGCACTATCGCCCGCCTTCTTCTTGTAGAGCTTCTGCAGCGTCGCGGACTGGCGGACGATCTGCTTGGCCTGGTCCTTAGACACGCCGTACTGCTTGGCCATGGTCTTGTAGTCGGAGGTGCCGATAGAATCCTCGGCGTACTTCTTCATTTCCTTAGAAGAGACAGTGATGCCCTCGTCCTCGGCTGCATCGAGCAAAATCTTGTTGCGCACATAGGACAGGATGACGTCGGCGGACGGAGCGGTGTAATTGCCATCGCTATTCTTGACTTTATCGAGGCTGTACTGGCTCTCGATGGCCTCGCGCGCGGTGATGTCGCTCTTCTTGCCGTTGTAGCTATAGCTTGCCACGGTCGAATCGAGCTGGTCCTCGGTGAGGGTAGCCGAGCCGACACCCTTGCCGCGAAAGCCGCCATTGCCAATAAAGAAGCCGACCACCGCAGCAATCACGACGGCGACCACAAAGGCGGCAATCATCGTCTTCTTGTGCTTGGACGCATGGTCGTCCACGTCGCAGTCGTCATCGTCCTGCTCTTCGGGCATGAGGTTCTCGTCGGCGGCGTCCGCGGCGACCTTTGCCTCCAGGCGGGCGTCCTCCTCCTCGGCGGTCGTGCCGGCGGCAATATGTTCGGCAGACGTGCCGGCGACCAGATCGATCTTCTCGTCCTCATCACCGTCGGGGCCTTCGCCGCGCTCGATGATCTGGATGCCGTCGATCTCGTCCTTCTCGTCCTTCTTTTGAATCAGACCCATAGTCAGCTACTCCTTATTGGGAACACAATCCCTAACAGAATACGCCCGACGAGGCGCCGGGCATATTGATTCTTAGGTTATACGCAAACACTTAAGTACTATTTAGGCGTTTGCAGCCTGCATGCTTTAGGCCAGGTGCTCAATAACGGCATCGGCAAAGGCCTGCGTGCCCACGGCGCCCTCGACGGAGCCGGTCTGGGCACGACGCACGTCACCGGTAACCTGCTCGCCCTCGTCGAGCGTGGCAGACACCGCAGCGCGGATACGATTGGCCGCGTCGTTCTCGCCCAGGTGATCGAGCATCATAGCCGCGGACAGAATCTCGGCCGTGGGGTTAGCGATATCCTGGCCAGCGATATCGGGCGCGGAGCCGTGCGTCGCCTCGAAGATGGCGCAGTCGGCACCGATGTTGGAACCCGGAGCCATACCCAGTCCACCTACCAGACCGGCGCACAGGTCGCTCACAATGTCACCGTACAGGTTGGGCAGCACCAGGACATCGAAGTCGTTGGGGTTCTGGACCAGGCCCATGCAGGTGGCGTCGACAATCTTGTCGTTGAACTCGATATCGGGATAGTTGGCGGCCACCTCGCGCGCAACGCGCAGGAACAGGCCATCGGTCGCCTTCATGATGTTGGCCTTATGCACGGCCGTCACCTTTTTGCGGCCGCAGCGACGGGCGTACTCAAAAGCGTACTCCACAATGCGGCGGCTCTTGGCGATGGAAATCGGCTTGATTGAGATGGCGGAATCCGCGCCGAAGGTCTTCTGGCCCGAGCGCTCGACGAGCTGCGAGAGCTCCTCGACCTCGGCAGCGCCCTCATCGAACTCGATGCCGGCATAGAGGTCCTCGGTGTTCTCGCGCACGATAACCAGGTCGACGTCGCGGAAGCGCGAGCCGTCGCCCGGCTGCGACAGGCAGGGGCGCACGCAGGCGTACAGGTCAAAATGCTTGCGCAGGGCGACGTTAACGCTGCGGAAACCCGTGCCGACCGGCGTGGTGATGGGGCCCTTGATAGCAACCTTGGTCTCGGCGACCGCATCGAGCACATGTTGGGGCAGCGGCGTGCCAAACTCGTCCATGACGCCGGCACCGGCCTCCTGGACGTTCCAGTTGATCTGGACACCAGTGGCCTCGACCACGCGGCGCATAGCCTGCGTAATCTCGGGACCGATACCGTCACCAGGAATCAGGACTACATCGTGCGCCATAATCTGTTACTCCTCGTCTTCGGCGTCGTCAGATTTTTTTACGCTAGCACGCTTCTTCTTTTTGGAGAGATCCAGGCCAAAACGTTTAACAAGCATTTCGCAAATCTCGCTCGAACGGGCCTTGAGATAGCTACCCTTGCCGTTCTCGGCATCGAACTTAAGGCGCAGCGCGAGCTTCTCGGCGACCTCGGCGTCAATCTCGCCCCGGCCAAACTCGTACAGGCAACCGAGCATGTCGCGATACTCAAGGTCGCCGTGGTAGCACTGGATGGCCTCGTCCAGGATGGGCCAAGCCTCGCGCGAACGCTCGACGCTCGTGGCGCCCCACACGCACAGCAGGCGGAAGGCGGCATAGCGCAGCGTGGAGGAAATCTCGTCGAACAGCGCGGTCTCGGCGCCCTCAAAGGCATCGCCCAGCTGCTCGGGGCAGGTGGTGGCAAGCGCCGTCAGGGCATCGAGGGCCTCCCAGCGGGTCTGCGCCTCGGGGCGGTCGAGCGCCTCGATCAGCGCGGGCACGCAGGGCACGACGCGCTGCGGATCGCGCTCGGCAAGCAGGTGCAGCACGCGGGCGGCAAACTGACGGATGCGGCGCGTGGGGCAGCCGAGCTCCTGGACCAGGCGGTCGACGGCGTTCTCGTTCTCCTCTGCCAGCTGGAGCTGTGCCAGCTCCTCGTCGGTGAGCTGTTCGTCTTTGTTTTCTGCCATAGTTACCTCTTTTTACTATTTCTTAGCGTGCTTGCCAGCACTCTTGCTGTCATCGGTGACCGAGATGAGCTGTCGGTCGGCCGCGCCATTGCGACGCGCACGGCGGCGCTCCTCGGCATCGCCCGCGTCGGCGGCGGCGCGGTGAGCCTTGTTAACGTTAAAGACCTCGTCGTGTTTGCGCCACGGACCGACGGACTCGCCAAAGCTCATCTTAAGGCCGGCGATAAAGCCGCCGAGCCAGCCGATCGGCGCAAACTGCACCAGCGGGAACAGCGAGAACACCCAGGTCAGCAGGATGACTGCCGCCGCTCCCGCAAAGTTGGCAATCCAGTAGTCGCGCTTGGTGATGACGCGCTTTTCGCACGCCCACTGGCCGCACAAAAAGCCGATGTAGATCGCAAAGAGAAAGAGCGCCAGCGCAAGCACCACGAACGTCAAGCTCATAGGCGCTACTCCCCGTGATGGTGGCCGCAGCAGCACTCGTGGCCGTCGTCATGACCGTGACCGCCGCAGCACTCGTGGTCCTCGCCATGGTGGTGTCCACAACCGCACTCGTGGTCGTCGCCACGCTCGCCGCAACCGCAGCCTTCCTCGTGAGCACCGTGCTCCTCGGGACGATACTGCGACCAGTCCAGACCGGCGGCGATGGCATCGGCCTCCTCCTTATAGAGGACCGTGACGGCCTGGGTGCCCAGCTTGGCGCCACCGATGGCGTCGAGCATGTCGTAAAGCGTAAAGGCCACGTCGGCGCCGGGCAGCGCAAGCTCGCGGTCGTCGGCATAGGCGAGCGCCAAGCGCAGGTCCTTAATGAAGTGCTCGACCATAAAGCCGGGCTTGTAATCGCCGTCGAGCGCCTTGGGCGCCAGGCTCTCCATAGCGCCGGACTTGCCGGTGCCGCCCAAGATCATCTGACGGGTCTTCTCCAGATCGAGGCCGCTCAGCTCGGCAAACGCCATGGCGTCTGCCATGCCAACCATGCAGGCGCCCAGCGACACCTGGTTGGCAAGCTTGGCAGCCTGACCCTTGCCGGCGCCATCGAAGCAGCAGATGGTTGCCGCAAAGGTGGAAAGGACGTCGCGGACCGGCGCGATGTCGTTCTCGGTGGCGCCCACGATAGCCGTGAGCGTGCCGGCGATGGCACCCGACTCGCCGCCGGTGACGGGGCAGTCAAACGCCATGCGGCCGGAGACCTGGGCGGCCTCGGCAATGTCGCGCGCCAGCTCGGGCGAGCTCGTGGTAAGGTCGATCAGGACCGCGCCGGGCTTAGTGCACGCGAGCAGACCGTCGCCCGCCAGGTAGAGCTCCTCGACCTCGGAGGGATAACCCACCATGGTAAAGACGACGTCGGCGTTCGCCGCGGCATCGGCCGGCGTATCTGCCCAGACGGCGCCGCGCTCGATAAGCGCCGCCGCCTTGGACTTGGTGCGGTTGTTGACCGTGACGGGATAGCCGGCGTCCAGAATGTGGCCGGCGATGGGGGCACCCATGATTCCGGTGCCGATGAATGCGACGGAGAGCTTGTTTGCCATGAAACCTTTCCTTTTGGGTTGGGTGTTGT
>JAYBEF010000071.1:0-17520 GCA_037277825.1 Collinsella sp. | reverse complement strand
GAGCGCAAAATGGATTCTAAAAAACACCTTGCCAAATAGGAGCGTCAGGACGCAAGAAACCCCCGCCGCACGAAGTGCGCAGCGGGGGTTACTTGCATGTCCGAGGACGTTCTGAAAAGTAACACCAGAGCGGGCCCGGACAAACAACCGACTACAGGTCGATGTGCGATTCCTTGATCGGGAACGGCTCCGCGAAGTGGCACGCGCAGCAGTGACCCGGTGCGACTTCCTTAAACTCAGGAAGCTTCTCAGAGCAAATACCCTGCGCGATCGGGCAGCGGGTGTGGAAACGGCAACCGGTCGGCGGATCCAACGGTGACGGCGGATCGCCGGCGAGGATGATGCGCTTGCGGGTCTTCTGGATATCAGGATCGGGCACCGGCACGGCAGACAGCAGCGACTGCGTGTACGGATGGTGAGGCTCGCTGTAGAGCGTCTTCCAGTCCGAAACCTCAACCATCTTACCCAGGTACATAACGGCAACGCGATCGGAGATGTGCTGCACGACGGAGAGGTCGTGAGCAATGAAGAGATAAGCAGTACCGAACTTATCCTGAAGCTCCTTCAGCAGGTTCAAAACCTGGGCCTGAATGGAAACGTCAAGTGCAGAGACAGGCTCGTCGCAGATGATCAGCTTGGGCTTCAGAGCGAACGCGCGGGCAATGCCGACACGCTGACGCTGACCGCCGGAGAACTCATGAGGATAGCGGTTAATGTGCTCGGGGTTCAGACCGACGACGTCCAGCAGCTCGCGGACACGCTCAATGCGCTCTTCCTTGGTGCCCACGCCGTGAATGGTCATGGGCTCGGAGACAATCTCGCCGATGGTCATACGGGGATTCAGCGAAGCATAAGGATCCTGGAAGATAAACTGCATCTCGCGACGCATGTCCTTGATCTCATGCTTGCTCATCTCGGCAACATCTTTACCCTGGAAGAACACCTTACCGGCGGTCGGCTTGGTCAGGCGCATGATGGTGCGGCCCGTGGTGGACTTACCGCAACCAGACTCGCCGACCAGGCCAAAGGTCTCGCCCGGATAAATCTCGAACGAAATGTCATTCACAGCAGAGACGACACGCTTAGAGAAGCGCTTGGCGAACATGCCGGACTCAGCGGGAAACTCCTTAGAGAGGTGCTCGACCTTCAGCAGCGGAGTACGCTCGTTGGTATCT
Organism: Collinsella sp.; assembly: GCA_037277825.1. GTDB lineage: Bacteria > Actinomycetota > Coriobacteriia > Coriobacteriales > Coriobacteriaceae > Collinsella. Next base: position 16,345 of record JAYBEF010000071.1, on the reverse strand, counting down.
GCCATTACGCCTCGCCTCCCTTCTTGGAATCCTTGCGTGTACGGGACGTCTCAGGAGCGTTCTTGAGGAACTCGGGGTCACCGGAGTAGTGGCACGCAGAGTAGTGACCAGACTCGGTGACAACGCGCTCGGGGCGCTGCTTGCGGCACTTGTCCGTCGCATAGGGACAACGAGGAGAGAAGACGCAGCCCTCAGGCAGGTTCATGAGCGAAGGCGGGTTGCCGTGAATCGGCGTAAGCGGCTTCTTCTCTTCGATGGCCTGCTCCGGGATGGAGCGGATAAGGCCCCAGGTGTAGGGGTGGCGGCTCTCGTAGAAGATTTCCTCAGCAGTACCGAACTCAACGGGGCGGCCGGCGTACATAACCATGATCTTATCGGCCATATCGGCGACAACACCCAGGTCATGGGTAATCATGATGATGGCGTTGCCGTTCTTCTCCTGCATCTCCTGCATGAGCTCGATAATCTGAGCCTGGATGGTAACGTCCAGGGCAGTCGTGGGCTCGTCGGCAATCAGAATATCGGGATCGCAGGCAAGGGCCATGGCAATCATGACTCGCTGACGCATACCGCCAGAGAACTGGTGCGGATACTCATTGACGCGCTTCTCGGGCTCGGGGATACCCACGAGGTCCAAAAGCTCGGTGGCACGCTTGAGCGCCTCCTGCTTGGAGTAGCCACGGTGCAGACGAAGACCCTCGCCCACCTGCCTGCCGATCTTATAGACCGGGTTCAAGGAGGTCATAGGATCCTGGAAGATCATCGCGATATCGTTGCCGCGAATGTGCTGCATCTCTTCCTCGGTCATTTCGAGGATGGAGCGGCCGCGATAGCGAACGTCACCGCCCTCGATCTTTCCCGGAGGCATCGAGATGAGGCCCATGATGGTCATGGCGGTCACGGACTTACCGGAGCCGGACTCACCGACGACGCCAAGGGTCTCGCCGCGATCGAGCGTGTAGGACACACCGTCGACAGCGCGAACGACGCCATCCTCGGTATGGAAATACATCTTAAGGTCATCGACCTCGAGCAGATGCTGGCCCTCGGGAACCGGCTGGTCCTTCAGGTCCACATAGTTCTTGTTCTTCTTCATCCTTATGCGTCCTTCATCTTGACGTCGAGGGCGTCGCGCAGACCGTCACCCAGCAGGGTGAAGGCGAGCACCGTCGAGAGAATTGCCAGACCGGGCATGATCATCATCCAGGGAGCGGTCAGAAGATACTGCTGACCGTCCTGAATCATGGAGCCCCACGAAGGCGTAGGCGGAATAACGCCCATGCCGAGGAAGGACAGAGCGGACTCGGTCAGAATGGCGCCACCAATGTTCATGGTTGCGTAGACCACGATAGAGGCGACGGAGTTCGGGAAGATGTGACGCACGACGATACGAGCATCGGATGCACCCATCGCGCGCGCAGCGTCAACATAGTCGTTTTCCTTGACCGTCAAGATTGCAGAGCGGAAGACGCGCGCAATCGAAGGCCAGCCGAGAATACCGATGGCGATAAAGACGTTCTGAAGGCCACGGCCGATAACGGCGATCATGGCGACAACGAACAGCACGTACGGGAACGCCAGGAAAATGTCCGCACAGCGCATGATGATCGTATCCCAGATGCCGCCGTAGAAACCCGCCAGAGCACCCATGACCAGACCGATCAGCGTGGAGATCGCGGTGGCCATAATGCCGACGGACAGCGAAACACGTGCACCGTAGATAACGCGGACGAGAATGTCACGACCTAGGGCGTCGGTGCCAAACGGGTGCTCGGCACACGGAGCCAGCAGCGACGTCTGAGCCATGGTGGTCGAGTCGGAAGCCGTCGGCGAACCGAGCCAGGGCTTAGCCCACAGATCTGCGGTCAGGGCAACCACAACGACGATGATGATCCAGCAAACACCGATAACGGCGAGCTTGTTCTTACGAAGACGCTTAAAAGCGTCGCCCCACAGCGTGCGGGACTTGGCGGGAGCAGATGCGGCCTTGGTGGCGGTAGCCTGCTCCTGAGACTGAGAATCAGTTTCCTGCATGAGACGTACCTCCCTTAGGCCTTATCCGACGGACCGCCAAGGCGGATGCGCGGGTCGAGGAATGCATAGCTAATGTCGACGAGCAGGTTGATCACCATAACGACGACGACGATGAGCGTAACGCCGCCCATAACGATGGGCCAGTCACGCATGCTAATGGCGCGATAGACCTCATAGCCGATACCGGGCCAGTTAAAGACCGTCTCGGTCAGGATGGCGCCCGAAAGCATGCCACCAAAGTCGACACCAATATAGGTAACGACGGGGATGAGTGCATTCTTAAGCGCATGCTTGACGATGATCGCGCGATTGGAGAGACCCTTCGCCTTTGCCGTACGGATGTAATCCTGGTTCATGACGTCAAGCAGCTGCGAGCGCATAATGCGGGCGGCATAAGCGGTCGAAACCGAAGCCAGCGTAATGGTCGGAAGCACATAGTGCATCCAATCCTGATACTGAGAGCTGGAACCGCCGGCACCCGAAATCGGCATGGAGAATGCACCGCCCGTGGCGTCCTTGAGAATGACGCCAAAGAACAGCTGCAGCAACATACCGAGCCAGAAAGCCGGGACGGCAACGAGAATCGACGTGGTGAGCGTTACCAAAATATCCCAGAAGGAATAACGCTTAACCGCCGAAATGATACCCGCACCGATACCCATGATTGCCTCGAGCACGATGGCGCACGCGGCAAGTTTGACCGTATACGGATACTTCTGGGCAAAGATTTCCGTAACCGGCAGCTTGCGCTGATACGAATTGCCCAGATCGCCATGAAGCAGGCCGTTCATGTAATACAAGTAACGGTCCACGAGCGACGTTTGAACGGGGTCGCCGTTCTCGTCAAGGATCGCGTTGCCGTCCTCGTCCGACTGGACCAGGTGATAGCGGACGCGAAGCTGAAGCTCCACCTCGGGGGACAGAGCCTTGTCTCCACCGATCAGCTTGATCGGATCTCCCGGCACGATATTCTGGAGGGCGAACAGAATCAGCGTAACGCCCAAAAACACCGGGATGAACTGAAGCACACGTTTAACGATGTACTTACCCATACCACTCCCCTATCTAGGGATTAACCTAAATGGGATGCCGATCGCCAGACCGGCATCCCAAAATTACCATCAGCCAGTTTACCCCAGGTTAGGGAGAACTGTATGTTTCCCATGAGGTCTACGTAAATACTTGACCCTCACGGAAGCTGCAAACTCTTAGGCGAGCTCAGCGGTACCCAGCTCGGCATGCTTCTGCGGATCGACATAGAGGTGCTTGATGCGATCGGAGCCGACGATGGTGTGCGTGTAGAACATAATCGGGATGACCGGGCAGTCGGCAGCGACCATTGCGTCGGCCTCCTGCATCTTAGCGACGCGCTCCTCGTCGTCAACAATAGTACGAGCCTCGTCGACCTTGGCGTCGAACTCGGGGTTGTTGTAACCGGAGCGGTTATCGCCACCGAGGGAGTCGGAGTGGAACAGCGGATACAGGAAGTTGTCCATGATCGGGTAGTCGGCAATCCAACCCAGACGACCGAACTGATAGTTAAAGTTCTGATACTGCTCGAGCAGGGCAGACCACTCAGGGGTATCGGAGACAGCGGTAACGCCAACCTTGGCGAGGTCGCCGATGATGGACTCCATGATCTCCTTGTGACCGCCGTCCTGGTTGTAGGAAAGGGTCACGCTAATGCCACGATCCCCGTTAGCGCCAGCGGGAGCAACCTTGTCGAGGTACTCGTTAGCCTTGTCGACATCGTAGGCGCAGAACTCCCATGCGCCCTCCTTGTAGCCATCGATGCCCGGAGGAACAATGCCGTCGGCAGGGGTACGGGTACCCTTATAGATGGTCTTGCAGATGGCCTCACGGTTGATGGCCAGGGAGATGCCTCTGCGCAGGTCGGCGTTGTTGAACGGCTCGGCCGTGGTGTTGCAGGTCAGATAGTACGTGGAAGGCTCGGCGCCGAGCAGCATGCGCTCGCCGTCACCCATGGTGTAGCCGTCCTTGGACACGCCGCGATCCTTCTTGGCGGCATCGATCTGAGCGACGGGAACGTCGCAGACATCGAGGTTACCGGCCTGGAACTCCTTGTAAGCAGTCTCCATGTCCTTGATGACCTGGAAGTGGATGCCATCGATCTTGGCCTTGTCGCCATAGTAATCGTCGAACTTCTTGAGGTTGATCTCCTGGCCATCCTCCCACTTGCCGTCCATCATGAACGGGCCGTTACCGACCGGTGCAAGATAGAAGCTCTTGGCATCGGACTCGGCGCACTCGGGAACCGGGGCCAGAGCCGGGTGAGAGGCGACGAAGGGGAAGTCGGCGTAAGCGGAAGACAGCTTGACGACGAGGGTCTCATCGTCGGGGCAGGTAACACCGCTGAGCTCGGTAGCGTTACCGGCAAGCAGATCGTCATAGCCCTCGACCATGGAAAGGTGATAGGAGACCTCGGAAGGGCCATACTCGGTAGCGATGGCCGACTTGGTGTTGACCAGACGCTCCCAACCGAGCTTGAAGGACTTGGAGGTAACGTCGTCACCGTTGTGGAACTTGGCCTTCTTGATCTTGAAGGTAAACTCGGTGGCGTCGTCGTTGGCCTCAAAGGACTCGCAAGCCAGCGGAACGATCTCGCCCTTCTCGGCGTCATAAGAGGTCAGAGCGTCAAAGAGCTGGTACTCGACCTGAGTGCCCTGGTCCTCCTGGACATTGTAGGGGTCGATGCAGACCGGGTTGTTGATGTAGAAGTTCAGCGTCGAACCGGACTCAGAACCGGAAGCGTCGCCACCCTTCTTGCCGCATGCGGCAAGAAAAGCCATGGAGCTCGCAGCAAGGGTGCCGCCAACAAAGGCGCGACGACCCATAACGGGCTGGTGGAACATAGAATCAGCCATGCCATCCTCCTTATGAGATAGGACAAAGAAATGTTCAGTCGGACACATGTCGAAACAATCCGATCCGAACCATCAAAACGCCGCCCGCTGCTATGGCTGGTTATGCACAACGGACCAACGTTTTGCAATACAGTAGCGCATTTTATACACGATTTGGGGCTAATTCCGGTTAACGGTCGAGAATTTCTTTAGTTGGGCGAAGTATGTGAGGATATTTTGACTCTGTTACAAATATGTAAACAAAAAGGGTCCCGCACTTGCGGAACCCTTTTCAAGTATTTATACGGCTCGTGCTTAGTAGCCGACGATACCCTGCGGGAAGAAGAACATGCACAGGACGACACACACGGCAAAAACGACGGCCATAATTACCGTCAGGCGATCGAGGTTCTGCTCCATGACGCCCGTGGCAGAGCTGGAGTTATACAGCGAGCTGGCGATCATATCCGAAACGCCGGTGCCCTTACCGGAATGCATCAGGACGAGAATCGTCAGCGCCACGGCAGAGACAGCCCAAACGACAAACAGAAGAATCTGGAACGGACCCATAGATAAGCTCCTTAATAGAACAATTCAAACTCCTGTACTGTACCACAACCCCCAGCACTCCCCCATCAGCCATTTGGTGACGAGGTAGAAATAGCGCAAAAAAGAGGGTTGTCCGGTTGTGGACAACCCCCTTACTAGAAAACGGTATTTGTTTTCTATTAGGCCTCGGTGGCGAGTACGCGACCCGTCATCTCGGCGGAAGGCTCAATACCAGCCATGGTGAGCATGGTCGGAGCGATATCGGAAAGACGGCCGTCCTCGATACCGGTGAGCTGTGCCTTCTCATCAACGATGATGAACGGCACGCGGTTGGTGGTGTGAGCCGTGAACGGATGCTTGGAACCGTCGGAAGCAACGTCAAACATGTGATCGGCGTTGCCGTGATCGGCGGTAATCAGCGCAAAGCCGCCCTTAGCGAGAATCGCTGGGACAACCTTGGACAGGGCATCGTCAACAGCCTCGACGGCCTTAACGGCAGCGTCGAAGACACCGGTGTGACCAACCATGTCGCAGTTTGCGAAGTTCACGATGTAGAAATCAGCGCGATCCTCGTTGATGGCGGCGACAAGCTTCTCGGTAACCTCGGGAGCGCTCATCTCAGGTTGCAGGTCGTAGGTAGCGACCTTGGGAGAAGCGACGAGCACGCGCTCCTCGCCCTCCTTGGGCTCCTCGATGCCGCCGTTGAGGAAGAACGTCACGTGGGCGTACTTCTCGGTCTCGGCGGTGTGCAGCTGCTTCAGGCCATTGGCGGCGATAACGTCGGCCAGAACGTTCTCGGGGAACGTCTTGGGGAAGGCGACCTCGACGTCAAACGTCGGGTCGTACTCGGTCATCGTCACAAAGTGCGAAAGCTTGATCTGCTCGCGCTCAAAGCCGTCGAACTCCTTGTCCGTGAACACGCGAGTCATCTGACGAGCGCGGTCGGGACGGAAGTTGAAGAAGATGGCCGCGTCGCCCTCGTGGATGCCCTCGTTGTGGGCAGCGAAGGGCTCGACGAACTCGTCGCCGCGCGGATCCTTCTCGTAGTAGGCCTTGATACCGGCAACAGGGTCGGTATCGGCATCGGATGCGTTGACCATGACGTCGTAGGCGCGCTGGATGCGCTCCCAACGGTTGTCGCGGTCCATGGCCCAATAACGGCCCGAGACGGTGGCAACGCGAGCGTCGCAACCGGTCTCCTCGGAGATCTTAGCCAGGAAGGCGCAGAACTCACTCATGTAACCGGCACCGGACTGCGGGTCAACGTCGCGACCATCCATGAAGGCGTGGACGCGAACGGTCTTGACACCGTGCTCGGCAGCCATCTTGACCAGAGCCTCGACGTGGCTCATATGAGAATGAACACCGCCAGGGCTCATAAGGCCCATGAGGTGGAGAGTCTTGCCGTCAGCCTTGACGTCGTCCATAGCCTTGACGAAGACCTCGTTCTTGGCGATGGAGCCGTCCTTGATGGCATTGTTGATGCGCGAAAGCTCCTGGAACACGATGCGACCGGCACCGATGTTGAGGTGACCCACCTCGGAGTTGCCCATCTGGCCATCGGGAAGACCCACGTCCTCGCCCGAAGCGCCGAGCGTGGTGTGGGGGTACTTCTCGTACAGGCTATCGAGGAAGGGCGTCTTGGCAGCGGCGACGGCGTTCTCGCCATCGGCCGGAGCCAGGCCGCAACCATCCATGATGATCAGGAGTGCAGGAAGATGACGCTGTGCCATATGTCCTACTCGCCTGCCTTGACGACCATAGAGGCGAAGTCGGCAGCCTTGAGCGAAGCGCCGCCCACGAGGGCGCCGTCAACGTCGGGCTTGGCGACGAGCTCGGCAATGTTGCCGGGCTTAGCGGAGCCACCGTACAGGACACGGATGCCGTCGGCGAGCTCCTCACCGAACATCTCCTTGAGGGTCTCACGGATAGCGCCGCAGACCTCCTGAGCGTCCTCGGCGGTAGCGGTCTTGCCGGTGCCGATGGCCCAGATGGGCTCGTAGGCGACGACGACCTGCTTGGGGCAAGTGATCTCGAGACCCTCGAGACCAGCCTTGACCTGGTTCACGACGTGCTCGACATAGGTGCCGGCCTCGCGGACCTCAAGGGACTCGCCGCAGCAGAAGACAGGAACAAGACCGGCGGCAACGAGGGCCTTGGCCTTCTTGTTCTGATCCTCGTCGGTCTCGTGGAAATATCCACGACGCTCGGAGTGACCGATGATGCAGTAGGTGCAGCCAGCGGACTTGAGCATGTCGCAAGAAGACTCACCGGTGAAGGCACCCTTGGCCTCCCAGTACACGTTCTGTGCACCGAGGGCGATGGGGGCAGCCTGAATACGGTCATGAACCGTGGTGATGTCGATGGTCGGAGGGCAGACGAGCACCTCGACGCCAGCCGGAACCTCGGGCAGAGCCTGAGCCAGCTCGTCGGCGAGCTTGGCGGCCTCGGCGACGTCGTTGTTCATCTTCCAGTTACCAGCGATAAGAAGGGTGCGATTAGGCATCGAGAAGCGCCTCCACTCCGGGCAGGGCCTTACCCTCGACGAGCTCCATGGAAGCGCCACCACCGGTGGAGATCCAGCTCATCTTGTCGGCCAGGTTGAACTTGTTGACAGCTGCGACAGAGTCGCCACCGCCGATGATCGAGGTGCAGTCGGCCTCGGCGACAGCCTCGGCGATAGCCTGGGTGCCGTGAGCGAAGTTATCGAACTCGAAGACGCCCATGGGGCCGTTCCAGAACACAGTCTTGGCGCCCTTGACAGCCTCAGCGTAAAGTTCCTCGGTCTTAGGACCGATGTCCATGCCCTCACGGTCGTCAGGGATAGCGTCGGAAGCGACAACCTCGGGGACAGCGTCCTCACCAAAGTGATCGGCAACACGGTTGTCGATGGGGAGCAGGATCTTGACGCCCTTCTCCTCGGCCTTCTTGAGCATTTCGCCAGCGCGCTCGACCCAGTCCTCTTCCTTGAGAGACTGACCGACGGACAGGCCCTGAGCCAGGAAGAAGGTGTAGGCCATACCGCCACCGATGATCAGGGTGTCAGCAGAGTCGATAAGGTGATCGAGAACGCCGATCTTGGAGGAAACCTTGGAACCGCCGACGATGGCGACGAAGGGGCGCTCGGGCTCGGCGAAGATGCCGGTCAGCGTGTCGACCTCCTTCTCGAGCAGGAAGCCAGCGACGGCAGGCAGGTAAGCGGCGGGGCCCACGACGGAACCCTGGGCGCGGTGAGCGGTGCCGAAGGCATCGAGAACGAAGACGTCACCATAAGAAGCGAGCTTCTTAGCGATCTCGGGATCGTTCTTCTTCTCACGCTTATCGAAGCGGACGTTCTCGAGAACGAGGACCTTGCCCGGCTCGACGGCGGCAACGGCCTCGGCGGCCTTCTCGCCGTAAGTGTCGGCGACAAAGGTAACGTCGAGACCGGAGAGCTCGGCGAGCTTCTTGGCGACGGGCTCGAGGGACAGCTCGGGCTGGAAGCCGGTGCCATCGGGACGGCCGAGGTGGCTCATGAGGATGACGCGAGCGTTGTGCTCAACGAGATAGTTGATGGTGGGCAGGGCAGCCTTGATACGGGTGGTGTCGCCAACGACGCCATCCTTGATAGGCACGTTAAAGTCAACGCGGACGAGAACGCGCTTGCCGTCGACATCGATGTCGCGGACGGTCTTCTTGGTAAAGGCCATGTTTGCTTCTACCTTTCGTACGTGTCTGCCTCCCATTACGGCAGACGATTTCTTATAAAAAGGGCGCGACCCTAGGGTGTAAGCCCTATAAGGCCGCGCCCTTCTTTAGACGCTCAACGAGCTATTCGCTAAAAGCCAAATTAGGCAACGAACTTCTCGAAGTACTTGATGGTGCGGACCATCTGAGAGGTGTAAGAGTTCTCGTTGTCGTACCAAGAGGTGACCTGAACGAGGGTCTGGCCGTTGCCGAGGTCAGAGCACATGGTCTGAGTGGCGTCGAAGATGGAGCCGTGGGTCTCGCCGACGATGTCGCGGGAGACGATCTGGTCCTCGTTGTAGGCGAAGGTATCGGGGATGGTCTCGGCGTAGGCCTTCATGGCAGCGTTGACCTCGTCGACGGTGACCTTCTTGTCAACGACGGCGTAGAGGTTGGTCAGCGAGCCGGTCGGCGTCGGGACGCGCTGGGCGGCACCGATGAGCTTGCCGTTGAGCTCGGGGAGAACCAGGCCGATGGCCTTGGCAGCGCCCGTGGTGTTCGGGACGATGTTCTCGGAGCAGGCGCGGGAGCGACGGAAGTTGCCCTTGCGCTGCGGGCCGTCGAGCGGCATCTGGTCGCCGGTGAAGGCGTGGATGGTGGTCATGATGCCGGAGACGATGGGGGCGAAGTCGTTCAGGCCCTTGGCCATCGGGGCGAGGCAGTTCGTCGTGCAGGAGGCAGCGGAGATGATGTTGTCATCAGCGGTCAGCGTCTCATGGTTGACGTTGTACACGATGGTGGGCAGATCGCTGCCAGCCGGAGCGGAGATGACGACCTTCTTGGCGCCAGCGTTGATGTGGGCCTGAGCCTTAGCCTTGCTGGTGTAGAAACCGGTGCACTCGAGAACGACGTCGACGTCGAGGTCGCCCCAAGGCAGGTTGTTGGCGTCGGCCTCCTTGTAGATCTTGATCTCCTTGCCGTCAACGGTGATGGAATCCTCGCCAGCAACGACCTCGTGATCGCGAGCGTAGTTGCCCTGCGTGGAGTCGTACTTCAGCAGGTAAGCGAGCATATCGGGAGAGGTGAGGTCGTTGATAGCGACGATCTCGGAGCCCTCATGACCGAACATCTGACGGAAAGCCAGACGACCGATGCGACCGAAGCCGTTAATAGCAACCTTTACTGCCATTGTGTCTCCTTTCGTAAGGCCCCCGCGAGCTACAGCGCCCGCCGTTGAGGCCCACAAACTAACCACTCGCCTAATATACCTTTTTTTTGACTTGAATTTCACGAGAATGCTCGAAATTGAAAATCAAATTTGCGTTAAAACGCTTTAAAGAATAAAATAGCAGCTAAATCCGTATATAAGTCGATACTTTAACCTACCTGTTTGCTTCAATGAGCTTTTCAAGCCTCAAAACTCGATGGTAGAGGGCAGACTTCGACAAGGGAGGGTCAGCCATCTCCCCTAAATCACGCAGCGAAAGATCGGGATAGCGCTCGCGCAGGTCGCAAAAGACCGCCAAGGCATCCGGAAGCGTGTCGCGCAAACCCCGCTGTTCGAGCTCATCGATAAGCGCAAGCTGATGTTGGGCAGCACCGGCGCTTCTGGTCTGGTTGGCGAGCTCGGCGTTCACGCGACGGTTCACATCGTTCTTAACCAACTTGACCGCGCGCGCCTCCTCAATCTCGGCAACGCTGCGCTTGGCACCAATCAGCTTTAAAAGATGCTCGATTTCCTCGGCACTCTTAATGTACACGGCATATGACCCCCGCCGTGCATTAACACGAGCATGGACCCCAACCTGCTCCAACAGATCGCAAAGCCCCTTGGCATATTGCTCGCCCTGCACCGCGATCTCCAAATGAAAATCGCCGCGTGGATCGGCCACGAAGCCGCCCGCGATGAGCGCGCCGCGGATATAGGCAAGCCTGCAGCAAGGACGGGCAACGATATGTCGGGGCACGCCGGCAACAAGTCCTCCCCTACGGTCGAGGATACCCAGCAGCACCAGAGCCTTATCCAGGTCGGGTTGATCGGGCAAGGTGATGAGGTAGTTTCGAACCTTATGCAATACAGATTTACGGACGGTGAACTCCGTTTTGAGCTTAAGGATGCGATGCGTCAGCGTGATCATCGTGCGCGCAACGGCTCCCGTCTCAGTCGCAACCGTCAAACGATACCGCCCAGAGCCGGTAAGCGAGAGCGTACCGCTCACGCGCGTGAGGGCGGCAAGCGTCGACAAATCGCAGTATTCACATTCGGGTTCGCAGCGCGCAAGCTCGTCGCGCACCTCAGCGGTAAACGACATGCAGGCCTATGCCTTCGTGTTGGCGCGCGACAGGTCGCGATGGGAAATGCTCACGTGATATTGGGCGCCTTCCAAATAACGTGCCGTGGCTTCGGCAATGGCAACGCTGCGGTGCTGGCCGCCTGTACAGCCGATGGCGATAGAAAGCTGCGGCTTGCCCTCCGCGATATAGCCCGGCATCACCGTATCGAGCAGCTGTGTCCAAGCCTTCCAAAACTCCTGCGTCTTGGGATGGTCCAGAACAAAATCGGAGACCTTTTTATCGAGACCGGTCATCGTGCGCATCTCGGGATCGTAGAACGGATTAGGCAGGAAGCGGACGTCGATCATAATGTCCGCCTCGACGGGCATGCCGTGCTTAAAGCCAAACGAGAACACGTGGACGTCCATGAGCTGCTGGTCGGACAGCTCGGAAAATGCCATACGCAGCTTGTTGCGCAGCGCAGAGGTGCGCAGACGGCTCGTGTCGATAATCATATCGGCTCGGTCGCGCACGCCCTGAAGCTGAAGGCGCTCGCGCTGAATGGCATCGGCCGTAGTCTCCCCCGGCTTGGCAATGGGATGACGGCGGCGATTTTCGCTGTAGCGACGAATCAGCACCTCGTCAGAAGCCTCCAGGAACACGATGTCGCAGCTCATCTCGCGCTCTTCGAGCGCGGCGACCGCATCGAGCAACTCGTCAAACAGTCCCTGGCTACGCAGATCGCAGGTGACGGCGAGATGCCTGCCAACGCCTGTATTGATGCCGACGAGCTCGGCAAGCTGGGCGATGAGACGCGGAGGCAGGTTATCGATGCAAAAATAGCCCATGTCCTCGAACACGTGCATGGCCTGTGTGCGGCCCGATCCGGACATTCCGGTGATGATGACGATATCGGGGATGCGCTCCGAGCGCTCCGCCGCATCCATGGCATCTCCCTTTTGCATGTGCTGCCTCCCGAAAACAAGCGCGGGACCCAGCAACCCGGATCCCGCGCGGTCAATTGCCTATATTGAGTATACCGCCCCGAGCGGATACGAGGCCTGTCTTACGCCTCAAGCGCAGCCTTGAACCAACTCGTAATACTCGTGGGGTGCGTGATGGCGGTGCCGACGACAACGGCCCAGGCGCCAGCATCGATCGCGGCGCGAGCCTCCTCGGGCGTATGCACGCGACCCTCGCAAATGATGGGAAGGCCGGGGAATTCCTCAGTCGCCTGACGCAGGAGCGGCAGGTCGGGGCCATCGGCCATGGTGCAGTCGATGGCGGCGACGCCGTGAGAAAGCGTGGTGGATACCAGGTCGAAGCCCATATCAACAGCACGGCGAATGTCCTCGATGGTGGCACAATCCGCCATCAGGAGCACACCCTCCTCGTGCAGCGGGCGGAAGGTATCCTCGACCGTCTTGCCATCGGGGCGCGGACGATCGGTGGCATCGATCGCCACGATATCGGCACCGGCAGCAACGCAGGCGCGAGCGTGACGCAGCGTCGGCGTGATGTAAACGCCCTCGTGCCCATCCTTCCACAGGCCGATGACGGGAACCTCACAGCGACCCTTAATGGCGGCAATGTCGGCAAGGCCCTGGCAGCGAATGGCGGCGGCGCCGCCGAGCTCGCAAGCGCGAGACATTTGCGCCATGGTCTCGGGCGTACGAAGCGGCTCGCCCATATACGCCTGAACGCTCACGACGAGCTTGCCCTTCAGGGATTGAATCAAAGGATCGACGGTCATAAGGCTGCAACCTTTCTTAGAACAGCCTCCCGAGGCGTGTTGTCTCGGGAGGCTCCTACAGCAGATACTTTTACTTCAACGAGGCAAGAAGATGCTCAGCGGCACCGATGAGCGGAGCATCGCCCTCCAGAGAACCGATGAGGATCGGTGTGTTCTGAAGCGGATCGAGCGCCTGGCTGGCATAGCCCTCGTGCACCGAATCCTTCCACGTCTGCGAACGCCAATCGGGACCTTGGTGGATCACGCCGCCCGAAAGCACGATGACCTCAGGGTCCAGGATGTTAGCGAGCGAGCCCAAGCTGGCCCCCAGCGCAAAGCCGGCATCATGGATGACCTCGGTCGCCTTTGCGTCGCCCGCACGGCACAGGTCGTTCACATCGCGACCGACCGAAGGACGGCTGGGGTCGACGCGGCCAAAGCGCTCATCGTACATACGACCAATGGAAGTGCCCGAAGCAACCGACTCCAGATGGCCGGAACGCCCGCAGGCGCAGGGAATGCCGGCGGCAGCCGAGCACTCGATGTGGCCCATATGGCCGGCAGCACCATGGAAGCCCTGCATCACGCGGCCGTTCTCGACATATGCGCCGCCGATGCCCGTACCGATACCAAGACACAAGACGGAGAACTTGCCCTTTCCGACGCCCCAGTGGGCCTCGCCCAGAGCATGAGCCTGCACGTCGCCTACAACGGCAACGGGAAGACCGAGGTCCTCGCGCAGACGCGGCCCCAACTGGACGCCGGACCAGCCGGGCATGATCTCATTGGCATACGCGATGGCGCCCGTCTTGGGATCGACGACGCCGGCGGCACCGATACCGACGCCAAGGACCTCGACATCGGGATTCGCCTCAAGAGCAGCCTTGATGGACGCCTCGATACGCTGGAAGACGGCCTCGCCGCCCTCTTGGGCCTCGGTGGGAACCTCGGCCTCAAAAACGGGATGGGGCACGCTGCCGTCAGCCGGGTACTCCATGATGGCAGTCGCGATCTTAGTTCCGCCGATATCGACAGAGCAGACGTACTTGTTCTCCATGTCGCTCTCCTTAGGAGATAAAAACAACTACAGGAAATGAAGGCGGTGTTATCGCCGCAACTCAGTAAAGGTTTCCCAGGTGCCCGAGGTTGGGGTGAAAGTGGTCGGGCGTTGACCTAATGGGTCACGCCCGACCACTTGAGCCCCAAGATCGGGTGCCTGGGGAAGCTTTACAGGAGACCGTTGTCCTGGAGGACCTTCTTAATCGCCTCGACGTTCTCGCCGGTCATGGCCTTCACCGGGCGCGGCATGGTCGGGCTGTCGAAGATACCCATGAGGTTCATAGCGGTCTTGAAGGCGCCGACGCCACCGGCATAGCCCTGGACGCCCGAGGTGACATCCCAGATGTGCGAAATCTCATTGAGGCGATCCTGCTCGGCCTTGACGGTAGCCCAGTCACCAGCCTGAGCGGCCTTCCACTGACGCACGTAGCCCTCGGGCTCAACGTTGGCGAGACCCGGGACGGAACCGTCGGCGCCACCGAGGTAGGCGCCGTCGACAACAACCTCGTGGCCGGTGAGAATGCTCATCGGATGGCCGTTCTTCTCGTTCTCCTGAACGAGGTAGCGGAACGAGATGTCATCACCCGAGGAATCCTTGACGCCGGCCAGAACGCCCTCGGCACCGAGCTTGGCAAGGAGCTTCCAGGGGAGCTTGGTGTGGACACACACGGGGATGTCGTAAGCGAAGATGGGCAGGTCGAGTTCCTCATGCAGGATGCGGAAGTGCTCCTCGACCTCGGTCATGCCCTGCAGGGCATAGAACGGGCAGGTGGCGACGAGGGCATCGGCGCCCAGCTCCTGGGCGACCTTACCGTGCTCGATCATGCGCTCGGTCTCGGTGTCGATGATGCCGACCAGAACGGGAACGCGGTGGTCGACGATACGGACGGCCTCGGCGATGATCTGACGGCGACGCTCGTCGGTGGAGAAGACGACCTCGCCCGAGGAGCCCAGGAAGAACAGGCCATCGACGCCGGCATCGATCATGCGGTTGATGCTGCGCTCAAAGGAGGCAACATCAAGCTGGTGATCTTCGGTATCGGGAACAACGACGGGAGGGATAACGCCGGTGAATTTCTGAGTTGCCACAAGAATCTCCTTAGTTGTCTGGCGGGCGGCCCTATGCCACCCACTCTTGTTGGCAGTGTCCAGGCCGTCTAGGCCAAAGAACACAAGTAGAACGTTTGGTTAAAAAAGTCGACGACTTCATTTTCGAACGCATTGATGCGCTCGTGAGCGTATTTTGCATAGATGATATGCCTCCGGTCACACTCAAGACCGTTGAATACGGCAAACTGATCCTTGGGATCGCTCACGGTATCCATAAGCGATGTGCCCATGAGCACCGATCCGCGCACCTGAGACGACAGCGCCTCAAGGCCGCCAGGAAGCGGATTGGCAACCGCCGTGCAGGCGAGGCCCCGCTCGTCCAGAGCAGAAACCGCCAGCGCGACTCCGCCGCCAAGACCCTCGCCCCATGCAAAGATGCGGTCGGGGTCCATGCCATCAAGATTGCGCGCGACCTTCGCCAACGCGCAGCCCCAACGGACGCGCCTGACAAATGCGAGCGAAGAAATCCCCCGCTGCAGGTCGTCCGCACCAGCAACATCGTCATCCAGCGCGAGAACGGCATACCCCATGGCGGCAAATCTCGTCATGTGATGCCAGCCGCGCACAGGCCGATCGATGTCGTGGAACATCAGGCACAACGGCACGCGTTCAGATACTCGGGCACGACCGACAGGCTCGATCAAACGAGCGTGAATCGCATCGTCACCGAGCTCAAAGGAGACCTCCGAGTAACGGGCGCAGGGGTTAACAAAGTCAATCGCCGTTATGGCCAGGCCTTGAATCTCAAGATTCGAAGCGCATGTCTCTAAATCAGAAACATCTGCTTGGACATCACCGCGCCAGTCCCGATATTCTGCGAGCCTTGACGAAACCGTTCCAGGAATTCCCACGAGCCCGGGGACTATCAGCTCGTCAACATTGCTCTCGCACTTAGACATGAGCCTCCCCTCCTTCGCAGAAAAACGGAATGATCATGTCGTCAAAGTCCTGAATCTCCTCGTGGCCAAAGCCCTCAAAGAACTCGTGTCGCTTCTCGCAGGCCAGGTTGTTGTAGACCGCAAACTGCGTCGCCGGCGGACAGACGATATCGGCTGTG
>JAYBEF010000070.1:0-15459 GCA_037277825.1 Collinsella sp. | reverse complement strand
ATTTTGGGATACGCCCGGCGGCGTGGTCTGTTGACGGCACAGCTAACGCCACGTATCCTATCGAACTGCGTGTTTCGTAGGGGGATGCTGACCCCTCGATTCAAGCCGTTGCACTTTACAGAAAGCTGGAATCATTCGAGAAGGAGTACGCTTTGCCTACTATTAACCAGCTGGTTCGCCAGGGCCGTCGTTCCGTGCCCAAGAAGTCCAAGAACGCTGCTCTGCAGCACAACTCCCAGAAGCGCGGCGTGTGCACCCGCGTCTTCACCACGAGCCCCAAGAAGCCGAACTCGGCTCTTCGTAAGGTTGCCCGTGTTCGCCTTGTCAACGGCATCGAAGTTACTGCTTACATCCCGGGTGAGGGCCACAACCTGCAGGAGCACTCCATCGTGCTCGTCCGCGGCGGTCGTGTCCGTGACCTCCCTGGTGTCCGTTATCACGTCATCCGTGGCGCCTACGACGCTGCTCCGGTCCAGAACCGTATGCAGGCCCGTTCCAAGTACGGTGCTAAGCGCCCCAAGGCTAAATAAGCCAGATAACGTTTTGATACTTTCGCCGTGTGCCGCCTAAGCGCCGCACGGTAGACACTTAAGGAGATTTCACATGCCGCGTCGTGCAGCAGCTAATCGTCGTGAGGTTCAGCCTGACGCCGTTTACAACAACCGCCTGGTGACTCAGCTCATCAACAAGGTCCTTCTTGACGGCAAGAAGGCCACCGCTGAGCGCATCGTTTACACCGCTTTCGAGATCGTTGCCGAGAAGTCCGAGGGTGGCGACGCTCTCGCTACCTTCAAGAAGGCTATGGACAACGTCAAGCCCACGCTCGAGGTTAAGCCCAAGCGTGTCGGTGGCGCTACCTATCAGGTCCCGATGGAGGTCAACTCCCGTCGTTCCACCGCTCTGGGTATCCGCTGGATCGTCAACTTCTCCCGCGCTCGCAAGGAGAAGACCATGGCCGAGCGTCTCGCCAACGAGATCCTCGACGCTTCCAACGGCCTGGGCGCTTCCGTCAAGAAGCGTGAGGACGTCTTCAAGATGGCCGAGGCCAACCGCGCGTTCTCTCACTATCGTTGGTAAGTTAAGGTAAGGAACTAACATGGCTAAGCCTAAGTACAAGCTTTCCGATACCCGTAACATCGGCATCATGGCCCACATCGATGCCGGTAAGACCACCACGACCGAGCGTATTCTTTACTACACCGGTAAGACCCACAAGATCGGTGAGGTCCATGAGGGCGCTGCCACCATGGACTGGATGGTTCAGGAGCAGGAGCGCGGCGTAACCATTACCTCCGCTGCTACCACGTGCTTCTGGAACAAGGACGGTAAGGACTACCGCATCCAGATCATCGACACCCCGGGCCACGTTGACTTCACCGCCGAGGTCGAGCGCTGCCTGCGCGTCCTCGATGGCGCTGTCGCCGTCTTCGACGCCGTTGCCGGCGTTCAGCCCCAGTCTGAGACCGTTTGGCGTCAGGCTTCTACCTTCAACGTCCCCCGCATCGCCTTCATCAACAAGTATGACCGCGTGGGCGCTGACTTCTTCAATGCTATCGAGACCATGAAGGATCGTCTCGATGCTAACGCCGTGGCCGCTCAGGTCCCGATGGGCGCCGAGGACAACTTCTGGGGCGTCATCGACCTGGTCACCATGACTGCATGGGACTTCAAGGCCGACGAGAAGGGTATGACCTACCCCGAGCCGATGGACGAGATCCCGGCTGAGTTTGCCGACATCGCTGCCACCAAGCGCGAGGAGCTCCTTGACGCTGCTGCCAGCTTTGACGACGAGCTCATGGAGAAGATCCTCATGGAGGAGGACTTCACCGTCGAGGAGCTCAAGGCTGCTCTGCGCAAGGGCGTTCTGGCCAACGAGCTCAACCTCGTCTTCGTGGGTTCTGCCTACAAGAACAAGGGCGTCCAGGAGCTGCTCGACGCTGTCGTCGACTACCTGCCCAGCCCGCTCGACGTTGAGGCCGTCACCGGTACCGATCCGGACACCGGTGAGGAGATCCAGCGTCATCCTTCCTTCGACGAGCCCTTCTCCGGCCTGGTCTTCAAGATCATGACCGACCCGTTCGTCGGTAAGCTCACCTACGTCCGCGTTTACTCCGGCCGCGCCGAGTCCGGCTCCTACGTGGTCAACGCTTCCAACGGTCAGCGCGAGCGCCTCGGCCGCATCCTCGAGATGAACGCCGCCGAGCGTATCGACCGTGACGACGCTGCCGCCGGCGACATCGTCGCTTGCGTCGGCTTCAAGAACTCCACCACCGGCGACACTCTGTGCGCCGAGGGCAAGGAGATCGTCCTCGAGAAGATCGAGTTCGCTAAGCCCGTTATCGACGTTGCCATCGAGCCCAAGACCAAGGCCGAGCAGGACAAGATGTCCCTGGCTCTGACCAAGCTCGCCGAGGAGGACCCGACCTTCCAGGTGTCCACCAACCACGAGACCGGCCAGACCATCATCGCCGGCATGGGCGAGCTGCACCTCGAGATCATCGTCGACCGTCTGCTCCGCGAGTTCAAGGTTGACGCTAACGTCGGTAAGCCCCAGGTCGCCTACCGCGAGACCGCTGGTCACGACGTCGAGAAGGCTGAGGGCAAGTTCGTCCGCCAGTCCGGCGGTCGCGGTCAGTACGGCCACGCCGTCATCAAGCTCGAGAAGATGGAGGAGGGCTTCGGCTACGAGTTCGTCAACGCTATCGTCGGCGGCGTCGTGCCCAAGGAGTACATCCCGTCCATCGACAAGGGCATCCAGGAGGCCCTGAACACCGGTGTTATCGCCGGCTTCCCGGTCCTCGACGTTAAGGTCACCCTGTTCGACGGTTCTTACCACGAGGTCGACTCCTCCGAGGCCGCCTTCAAGATCGCCGGTTCCATGGCTATCAAGGACGCCCTCAAGAAGTCCGATCCGCAGCTGCTCGAGCCGATCATGGCTGTCGAGGTCGAGACCCCCGAGCAGTACATGGGCGACGTTATGGGCAACCTCTCCGGTCGCCGCGGCAAGATCGAGGGCATGGAGGATCGCAAGAACAGCAAGCTCATCCGTGCCAAGGTGCCGCTGGGCGAGATGTTCGGTTACGCTACCGACCTTCGCTCCCAGACCCAGGGCCGTGCATCTTACACGATGCAGTTCGACTCTTATGAGCCCGCGCCCAAGTCCATCGTGGACGAGGTCATGAGCAAGAACGCCTAAGTTCGAGCTCCCTGTTACGTAATCCGCGAGAACGTCTCTCGCACTCTTTGGAGGTTTAAGTTGGCTACCCAGAAGATCCGCATTCGCCTCAAGGGCTATGATCACGAGGTCGTCGATCAGTCCGCGAAGCTCATCGTCGAGACCGCTCAGAAGACCGGCGCTCGCGTTTCCGGTCCTGTCCCCCTGCCCACCGAGCGCAACCTGTACACGGTTATCCGCTCGCCGCACGTGAACAAGGACTCCCGTGAGCAGTTCGAGATGCGCACCCACAAGCGCCTCATCGACATCCTCGACCCCACCTCGGGCACTGTTGATTCGCTCATGCGTCTCGACCTCCCCGCTGGCGTCGACATCGACATCAAGCTCTAAGCGATATCGCTCATAGCTTAAAGGGCCCCGCTGCCGTTATGGCAGCGGGGCCCTTTTGTTTTGAGTTTAGATTTTGGGATAGCGAATTCGTCTGCCGAGCCGACGGCTGCGGCGCCCTATTCGCTCAGGGGGCGCAAGGATGCTTCTTCGAAGTGGAAGACGCACAAGCCGCTCTCGGTCTCAATGCATGCTCGGCCGCAATCGTCGACCGTTCTAAATATGCCTCGTGCCAGCTCGTCTCCAGCGGGGGAGCGGGCGATAACGTGCTTCCCGATCCAATTAAGGTGGGCGATATATTCGTCGTGGACGGGCGCGAGCGGACCGGCATCTTCTTCCTTGGCGTTGAGGCGCTCTGCCCAGGCATCTGCAGCGTCTATAACTGCGTGATAGACCTCATCGAGGAGCATGTCGACGGCAGGTACGCTCTCGTTGAGATCCGAGAGACCGATTGCCGGCAGGCCGCCATCGGGCACCTCTTGGGGCGCATAGTTCACATTGACGCCAATGCCGCAGACGGCGAAAGGTTTGCCTTCGTTATCGCGTGCGGCCTCGACCAGAATGCCGCCGAGCTTGCGTCCTCGCGCGACAAGGTCGTTGGGCCATTTAAGGCGAATCTCGTTTGCAAGACCCTGCTTTTCGAGTGCTTCGAGCACCGCTAGGCCGCTGACGGCGGCAAGACCAGAGAACTTTGCAGGATTAACGCATGGGCGCAGGACAAGCGAAAGCAATAAGTTGCCGACGGTTGAGTCCCACTTGTGCCCGCGCCGGCCGCGCCCTGCTGTTTGAGCCCGGGCGGCAAGTCCTGTGCCGTGCGGCGCCCCCTGTTTTCCTGCTTCGAGCAGGTCATCGTTGGTCGATCCGGTTACGTCGACTATCGTTAAACGAGAATCCATAACAGCTGCTACCTCCTAAGTAAATAAGGCAATCGCGCAATGGTGTCGAGAGATAGACACAATGTGAAGCCTTTGTCGCATTTGGACAATTTAATGTTAACACGTCAACAAATACTGAAATGCGTTATCCTCTCTTGGTCGATGTAAACACGTCAACAACTCAAAGGAGGTTAGTGATGGGTTTCACGATTCTTGGAACAGGCTCGGCGCTTCCTGAGCGCAGCGTTTCCAATGACGAGCTGTCTGAGTTCCTCGATACCTCGGATGAGTGGATTTTTACCCGTACAGGCATCAAGAGCCGCCACGTCTGCACCACCGAGTCACTTGACGACCTTGCCGTAGCGGCGAGCGAGCGGGCACTCCAGGTGTCCGGAATCGACGCGAGCCAGCTGGATCTGATCGTCTGCTCGACGACGACGGGTGACCACCTTGTTCCCGCCGAGGCGTGTGCCGTTGCTGAGCGACTTGGCGCGACGTGCCCTGCCTTCGATGTCTCGGCGGCTTGTGCCGGCTTCGTATTTGCGCTCGATGTCGCCGAGGGCTATATCGCCCGCAGCCGTGCCGAGCGCGTGCTTGTTGTTGCTGCCGAGCAGATGACGCGCGCGCTCGACTGGACCGACCGTGCCACCTGCGTGCTTTTTGGCGATGGGGCAGGCGCCGCAGTGATTGAAGCTGGGGGAGACAACCCCCTTGCCGTTGAGCTTTCGACGGCGCCCGACGTCGAGACGTTGCGCGTTCCCGGTCTGGTCGGTACCTCGCCGTTTAGGGCTTCCGCAGATAGCGCGAGCGTGCTTTCCATGAACGGCCGCCGCGTGTTCAAGTTCGGCGTCAACGCCATCTGCGACACGGTCCATAAGCTTGCGATCGATGCGGGCATTTTGGTCGAAGACATCGATCATTTTGTATTCCATCAGGCTAACGAACGAATCCTGAGCCAGGCGGTCAAGCGCCTGGGCGTGCCGGACGAGCGCGTGGTTCGCACGTTGCGCGAGACCGGCAACATTTCGAGCGCATGCATTCCGCTTGCCCTCGACCGGCTGGCAAACGCCGGTGCACTTCACACAGGCGACACCATCGCCTTGGTTGGATTTGGCGCCGGTCTGGATATAGGTGGCTATCTGCTTCGTTGGAAGTAGTCGCACATAGGAAATAAAAACGCCCTAGGGCACAACCAAAGGAGAACTACCATGGCAGATCAGAAGACCTTCGAGCGCGTTTGCGACGTTATCCGCGAGACCGCCGGTCTTGACGACGTCGAGATGAAGCCCGAGTCCACGCTCGAGGAGATTGGTCTCGACAGTCTGGGCACCGTCGAGATCCTCGTCGCCGTCGAGGACGAGTTTGGCATCCAACTCGATACCGAGGAGAACCCTAAGACGGTCGGCGAGTTCGCCGATACGGTCGAGGCGGCATTGGAGAAGTAGAGATGCTCAAGACTCCTCTCTGCGATCTGCTCGGCATCGAAAAGCCCGTGTTCCAGGGCGGTATGGCCTGGATTGCCGACGCCTCGCTGGCGTCCGCAGTGTCCGAGGCGGGCGGCTTAGGGATTATCGCGGCCATGAACGCCGATGCCAACTGGCTGCGCGACCAGATTCACGAGCTGCGCGCCAGGACGGATAAGCCCTTTGGCGTCAACGTCATGCTCATGAGCCCGTTTGCCGACGAGGTCGCGCAGGTCGTGATTGACGAGCGAGTGCCGGTCGTCGTGACGGGCGCCGGCAATCCCGCCAAGTACATGAAGGCGTGGAACGAGGCGGGCATCAAGGTCATCCCGGTCGTTGCCTCGGTGGCGCTGGCGCGCCTCGTGGCACGTCGTGGAGCCACGGCGGTTGTTGCCGAGGGTACCGAATCGGGCGGCCATATTGGCGAGACCTCGACGATGGCACTGGTGCCGCAGGTCGTCGATGCGGTCGACATTCCCGTCGTGGCCGCCGGCGGTATTGCCGACGGCCGCGGCGTGGCGGCCGCCTTTATGCTGGGCGCTGCCGGCGTCCAGGTGGGTACGCGCTTTCTCGTTGCGAATGAGTGCACCGTCTCGGAGCAGTACAAAGAGATGGTCCTGAAGGCCAACGACACTTCGACGCGTGCGACCGGTCGCTCGACGGGACATCCAGTGCGCGCCCTCAAGAGCCCCTTCACCAACGCCTATGCCAAGAGCGAGGGTTCCGGCGCGAGTGCCGAGGAGCTCGGTGCTATGGGAACCGGTGCGCTGCGTAAGGCCGCCAAGGACGGCAACTACGAAGAGGGTTCGTTTTTGTGTGGACAGATTGCCGGCATGGTCAACGAGCGCCAGAGCGCACGCGAAATCGTTGACGACCTGGTCGATGGCGCCGAGCACGTCCTGAAGGGTGCGTGCGCATGGGTGGCGTAGCGTTTTTGTTTGCCGGCCAGGGTGCCCAACACCCCGCGATGGGCGTCGACTTGATCGAGACATCGCCGGCGGCCGCCGAGGTGTTCGCCATTGCCGATGAGGTGCGCCCGGGGACGAGCGAGCAGTGCCGGAGCGCCTCCAAGGAGGAGCTCTCGCAGACCGAGAACACGCAGCCTTGCGTGTTCGTGCACGACCTGGCAGCAGCTGCCGCCCTGCGCGAGCGCGGCGTGGCACCTGCCGCCTGTGCGGGTTTTTCGCTTGGCGAGGTCGCCGCGCTCACCTTTGCGGGGGCATTCGATACGCGAGCAGGCTTTGAGCTCGTGTGCGAGCGCGCGGCGCTGATGGCCGCGGCTGCCGAGCGCCATCCGGGCGGCATGCGCGCCGTCATCAAGCTTGATGCGGCGCAAGTCGAGGGCCTGGCTGCGCAGGCCGGCGAGGACTGCTGGCCGGTCAACTACAACAGCCCGCAGCAGACGGTTGTTGCCGGAGCGCCCGAGGCACTGCAGGAGCTCGACGTCCTCGTAAAAGAGGCTGGCGGCCGCGCTATGAAAGTCGC
This sequence comes from Collinsella sp., assembly GCA_037277825.1. Classification (GTDB taxonomy): domain Bacteria; phylum Actinomycetota; class Coriobacteriia; order Coriobacteriales; family Coriobacteriaceae; genus Collinsella. The sequence goes on along the minus strand of JAYBEF010000070.1, from coordinate 8,074 downwards.
GGTGTCGGGTGCATTTCATAGCCCCTATATGGCCGAGGCGACTGAGGGGCTGGCGACGTATATCCAAGCCGGCCACGCGCCATCTCCGCTGTTGATTCCGGTCATGGCAAATATGACGGCGGCGCCCTATCCGGCGGACCCGCGAGCGGCATCGGATGTCTTGGTCAACCAGGTGAGCCATGCCGTGCGCTGGGTCGACACGCTGCATACTCTGCAGGATCAGGGCATCGACACGTTTATTGAGGTCGGCCCTGGCAAAACGCTGTCGGGCCTGGTCAAGCGTACGCTGAGCGACGTTCGCGTGTATTCGTGCGAAACGGCCGAGCAGGTCGCAGCTATTGCCGACGAGCTCGCATAGTCCACAGGGCTGTAACCCGAAAGGAATGACATGGGCAACTTGAACAACGGCGCGCTCGAGCGCAACGACTCACGTCGCGTGGCACTGGTCACGGGCGGCTCGCGGGGTATCGGCCGCGCCTGCGCTGTCGGTCTGGCGGAGGACGGCTTTGATATCGCCGTCGTCTATGCCGGTAGCGTCGATGCGGCGCGCGAGACGTGCGAAGCCTGCGAGGCGGTTGGCGCCGCGGCACGTGCATATCAATGCGACGTGGCCGATCCCGCTGCCGTCAACGCGTGCGTGGAGGCGGTCCTCAACGACTTTGGCTCCATTTGGGCGCTCGTCAACAACGCCGGCATCACCCGCGATGGCCTGCTCATGCGCATGGGCGATGACGCCTTCGACCGCGTGCTCGATGTCAATCTCAAGGGAACATTCAATATGACGCGCGCGCTCACCAAGACCTTTATGCGCCAGCGCGGCGGCTGCGTCGTCAACATGAGCTCGGTCGTGGGCCTGATGGGCAATGCCGGGCAAGCCAACTACGCTGCCTCCAAGGCGGGCGTGATAGGGCTTACCAAGGCGGTGGCGCGCGAGCTTGCGCCCCGCGGCGTACGAGTGAACGCGGTCGCCCCCGGGTTTGTCGAGACGGATATGACGGCAAAGCTCTCGGAGAAGGTTCGCGCGGCAACCGAGGAGCAGATTCCCCTAAAGCGCATGGCGCGCCCCGAGGAAGTGGCCGGCGTGGTGCGCTTTTTGGCAAGCGATGCGGCGGCCTACATTACGGGTGAGGTCGTGCGCGTCGACGGCGGAATGGCGATGTAGAAACCAGGGCCGAAGAATGGCTTGGATGAGGAGACCATGATGGAACAGAGAGTTGCAATCACCGGCATCGGTGCCGTATCGCCGCTCGGCAACACCGCGCTTGCCACTTGGGCAGCCATGTGCGCCGGCACGTGCGGCATCGGCCCGATCACGCACTTCGATACCGATGCGTTTACCGTCAAGGTGGCGGCCGAGGTAAAAGGGTTTGACGGCAACGAGTACTTTGGTAAGCGTGACGCCAAGCATCTCGACCCCTGCGTTCAGTTTGCGATGGCGGCTTCGGACGAGGCCATGCACGATGCGGGCTTTGATGTCGAAGGTGCCATCGATCGCGAGCGCCTGGGCGTCTACGTGGGTTCAGGCGTGGGCGGCATGCAGACACTCGTTGACAACGTCCATACGATTGCCGACCGTGGGCCCCGCCGCGCATCGCCCTATATGATCGCGATGATGATCCCCAATATGGCTTCGGGCAATATCGCGATCCGCCACAAGGCAAAGGGCCCGACCCTGCCCGTGGTGACCGCCTGCGCGACCTCGGCCCATGCCGTGGGCGAGGCGTTCCGCGCCATCAAGCATGGCTATGCCGATGCAATCCTGGCTGGCGGCGCCGAGGCCGCAATCATCCCCGATGCCGTTGCGGGCTTTACGTCCTGCCGTGCTCTCACCACTAATCCTGACCCGTCGACGGCATGCCGTCCGTTCGATGCAGACCGCGACGGCTTTGTGATGGGCGAGGGCGCCTGCGTGCTGGTGCTCGAGAGCATGGAACACGCGCTGGCTCGCGGGGCGCACATTTATGCCGAGGTCGTGGGCTACGGCAACACCGATGATGCCTATCACATCACGAGCCCTGATCCCGAGGCTGCCGGCATTGCCCGCGCGATATCGCTGGCGGTGACCGAGGGCGACGTCAGGCCTTCCGAGGGCCTCTACATCAATGCCCACGGCACATCGACCAAGCTCAACGATTCGTCCGAGACGGCGGGCATTAAGCGTGCGCTCGGCGAGGACGCGGCGCGCGCCGCACATGTCTCGTCGACCAAGTCGATGACCGGCCATATGATCGGCGCCACGGGCGCCATCGAGGTCATGGCTTGCGCCATGGCGCTCGAGCAGGGCGTGGTGCCGCCGACCATTAACTACCACACGCCCGATCCCGCCTGCGATCTTGACTACACGCCCAATCGCGCGGTTCGCGCCGACCTTACCTGGGCGCTTTCGACCAACCTGGGCTTTGGCGGACACAACGCCGCCATCGCGCTGCGTAGATATACGAGGAGCTAGAGCATGGATTCCAAAAGACTTGCCGAGATAGCCGATGTTATGGAGGACCGCGGCCTCACGCGCGTACGCGTTGAGGAGCCCGATGGCACCGCGGTCGAACTCGAGCGCGCGAGCGCCGCGCAGCCGGTTGCCGTGCCCATGCCCATGCCGAGCGCTATGGCCGCTCCAGTTGCAGCTCCCACAGTCGCGCCTGCCGCACCGGAGCCCGCCGCGCAGACACCTGCCGCCGCACCGGAGCCCAAGGGCACCGAGGTGACCGCTCCCATGGTCGGCGTTTTCTATGCTGCCCCGGCGCCGGGCGACGAGCCGTTTGTGCACGTGGGCTCTAAGGTCAAGGCCGGCGAGACGCTCTGCATCATCGAGGCCATGAAGGTTCTCAACGAGGTAACGGCAGAGGCAGACGGCGAGGTGCTCGAGATCTGCGTGGCCGACGGCGACCTCGTGGAGTTCGGCAGCTGCCTCATGAGGATCGGATAGGTGATATCCATGAACAAAGAAGAGCTCAAGAAGCTGTTACCGCATCGCGAGCCGATGCTTTTGCTCGACGAAGCCGAGCTGGTGGGCGACGAGGCCCACGGCAAGATCACGATTACGGGCGACGAATACTTTTTGCAGGGGCATTTTCCGGGAAACCCGGTGGTCCCCGGCGTGATCCAGTGCGAGATGCTCGCCCAAAACTGCTGCGTGCTGCTGATGGGCGATGAGGAGGCGCGCGGCGCGACGCCGTTCTACACGAGTCTGGACAAGGTGCGCTTTAAGCGTCCGGTGCGCCCGGGCGACACGGTTGATCTGGTGTGCACCATCACGCGTGCGCGCGGGCCGTTCCGCTTTGCGACGGGTACTGCGAGCGTCAACGGTGAGGTTTGCTGCCGCGCCGATATGTCTTTTGCACTCATGCACGAAAGGTAAGGAAGGCTTCATGTTCGACAAAGTGCTCATCGCCAACCGCGGCGAAGTCGCGGTCCGTGTTATCCGCGCGTGCCGCGATATGGGCATCAAGACCGTCGCCGTTTATTCCACGGCCGATGCGGACGCGCTGCACGTGCAGCTTGCCGACGAGGCGTATTGCATCGGCGGTCCGCGTCTTGCCGAGAGCTACCTCAACGACGATGCTGTGCTCACCTGTGCCGTAAAGTCGGGAGCTAAGGCAATTCATCCCGGCTATGGCTTTTTCTCCGAGAAGGCGAGCTTCGTGCGCGACTGCGACAAGTATGGCCTGGCGTTTGTTGGTCCTTCGGCCAAGGTGATCGACAGCATGGGCGACAAGGACGCCGCACGTCGAACGGCTGCCGCGGCGGGCGTGCCCATCGTGCCGGGCTGCGATTTGCTCAAAAGTCCCGAGGAGGCAACGGCCGAGGCTGAGCGCATTGGCTGCCCCGTGCTTATTAAGGCGCGTGCGGGCGGCGGCGGTCGCGGTATTCGTAAGGTCGAGCGCGTGGAAGATGCGGCAAAGGCCTTTATTGAAGCACGCGCCGAGGGCGAGGCCGTTTTTGGCGACGGCGAGTGCTACATGGAGAAGTTCGTCGCGCCGGCGCATCACGTTGAGGTACAGATTATGGCCGATAAGCAGGGCCATGTGTTTTCGCTCGGCGAGCGCGAGTGCTCGGTGCAGCGTCGCAACCAAAAGCTGATCGAGGAGAGCCCCGCGCCGTGCCTCGACGGACACGACGACATTCGTGCTCGCATGCACGAGGCAGCGCGTGACCTGGCTCGTGCCGTCGGCTACGAAGGAGCTGGTACCATCGAGTTCCTGTATTCGGACGACGGCAATTTCTACTTTATGGAAATGAACACGCGCTTGCAGGTGGAGCATCCGGTTACGGAGTTTGTGACCGATACCGACTTGGTCAAGTGGCAGCTGCGCGTGGCAGCCGGCCAGCCTCTGCCCTTTGAGCAGGAGGACATGCCGGTCCGCAACCATGCTATGGAGTGCCGCATCAATGCCGAAACGCCGGACTTTCTGCCGTCATGCGGAACGGTCACCGCGTTGCGTGTGCCGGGTGGTCCGCGCGTGCGCTGGGATTCCGCCATGTTTGCCGGTGCGAAAGTTCTGCCGTACTACGACTCCATGCTCGGCAAGCTCATCGTGTGTGCGCCCACGCGTGACGGCGCCATTCGCAAGATGCGCTCGGCCCTGGGCGAGCTCGTGATTGAGGGCGTGAGCGAAAACAGCGAGCTTCAGCTCGACGTGCTGGCAAACGACGAGTTCTTGTCGGGCATGTATCACACCGATCTAATGGGGCATCTCTATGCTGATGAATAGAAAAGCGAAGACGGTCAACGTCCTCGAGGGACCGATGACCGAGTCGTGCGCCGAGTTTCCCGCGCGCCACGTGTTTATCAAGTGCCCGGAGTGCCGCCGCGTGATCGATGAGGCGCGCCTGCACGACAACCTCGAGGTCTGCCCTCGTTGCGGCAAACACTTTCGCGTGAGCGGGCGCGACCGCATGCACATGACGATTGACGAGGGCACGTTTGAGGAATGGGATGCCAGTCTGGCGCCGGAGGACTTCCTCTCGTTTCCCGGTTATGCCGACAAGCTCAAGAGCGTGAGCGAACGTTCGGGCGAGCGCGATGCCGTTGTGTGCGGCAAGGGCAAAATCTGCGGTTGCGATACGGCGCTCTTCTTTATGGACGCCAACTTTATGATGGGCTCGATGGGTTCCGTGGTGGGCGAGAAGATCTGCCGCACATTTGAGCGTGCGACCGAGCTGGGACTGCCGGTCGTTGGCTTTACCGTATCGGGTGGCGCCCGCATGCAGGAGGGCGTGACCTCGCTCATGCAGATGGCCAAGATTTCTGCGGCGGTTAGGCGCCATAGCGAGGCGGGCGGCCTGTATATCACGGTGCTCACCGACCCCACGACCGGAGGTGTAACCGCGAGCTTTGCCATGGAGGGCGATATTATCCTGGCCGAGCCCGATGCCCTGACGGCATTTGCCGGCCCGCGCGTGATCGAGCAGAACATGCACAAGCGCCTGCCCAAGGGATTCCAGCGCTCCGAGTTTTTGCTGGAGCACGGCTTTTGCGATGCCGTTGTTCCGCGTGGCGAGATTGCGCTCACGGTAGGCGAGCTGCTGGCGCTGCACGAAGGGCACGCGCCCGGCCTGGGGGCACCGCATGAGATCGTGCATACGGGTCGCCGTGGCAAAAAGCTGGGACACTTGTTCAAGCGCTCGGCCGCACCAAAAACCGCGCTCGAGATTGTCAAGCAGACCCGCTCAGCAGATCGCGCCACGGCAGGCGAGATGATCTCGCTGGGCCTGGATGGATTTGTGGAGCTGCACGGCGACCGCTACTTTGGCGACGACGCTGCTGTGGTGGCTGGCATTGGCTGGAAAGACGGACGCCCCGTAACGGTCATTGCCATCGAGCGCGGCACCACGACCAAAGAGCGCATGCGTCGCAACTTTGGTATGGCACATCCCGAGGGCTACCGCAAAGCGCGTCGCCTGATGCGCCAGGCCGAAAAGTTTGGTCGACCGGTTCTGTGCCTGGTCGATACTTCGGGCGCGTTTTGCGGCATCGGTGCCGAGGAACGCGGCCAGGGCGAGGCGATTGCCCAGAACCTCATGGAGATGAGCGACCTTAAGACGCCGATTGTCTCGGTGGTGACAGGCGAGGGCGGCTCTGGTGGCGCGCTGGCGCTGTCCGTGGCCGACCGCATCCTGATGCTCTCGAGCTCGGCCTATTCGGTCGTGAGCCCCGAGGCCTGTGCGTCGATCCTGTGGAAGGATACCGAGCGCGCGAATGAGGCTGCCGAGGCGCTGAAGCTCACAGCTCCCGATCTGTTGGCGCTCGGCATCATCGACGGCATTGTCGACGATAGGGGCCTGTCGCATGAGGAGATCGCCGGTGCCGTCATGTCCTCGGCATTTGATGCCTTCGATACGCTTGGGCAGCTCGACGAGGCGACCCTCACAAACCTCCGCTACGAAAAGTACCGCGCAATCGGTCAGTACCGCACGATGTGACAAAGGGACAGCCCGCATGTCATATTGGGAAAGGCATTCCATGCTACAAGTTTCTAACACCTCGTTTACAACGTCGGTTTCATCAAACGCCATGGCCGTGGTGGACTATCTGTCCAAAAGCATGATGTCGGCGCTGCCGTTTATTGTCTGCGCGGCGTTGTTCCGCACCGTCGCTGTCATTATGGGCGAAGGCATGCTGGGCCTGTGGTCTGCCGATTCCGATATCTATCGCCTGTTCTACAGTTGGCTCTATAACGCCGGCTACTACTTTTTGCCCATTTATCTTGGTTGGGCGGCCGCCCGCCAGCTCGGTTGCTCGGAGCAGCTGGGCATGATGCTGGGCGGCGTATTGATTGCACCCGATCTGCTCAAGCTCGTCGATGCCGCATCGACGACGGGGGCATCGATGACTTCCGTGTATGGTCTGCTTCCTGCGCCGGTCAACGATTACACGACGACTGTTATTCCGGTTCTCATCTCGGTGCCCGTGCTATGGCGAGTGGAGTGTTTCTTTAAGCGCGTTATCCCTAAGGCCGTGGCGTTTTCGTTCGTTCCGTTTGCGACCATGCTTGTCATGGTTCCGGTTTCGCTGTGTATTACGGCGCCGGCGGGCAGCTATCTGGGCATGCTGTTGGGCCAGCTTATGTTTATGCTTGGCAATTCCGGTGGCATCGTGTCGCTGCTCACGCTCATGGGGCTTGCCGCGGGCTGGGAGTTCCTAAAGATCGCCGGCGTCAGCAACGTTGTCCTATCGCTCGCCTATGCGCAGTTTATGAGTGTGGGAACGGATTCGTGCATCCTGATCGCCGCGACGATGGCAACGTTCGCCGTTTGGGGCATGCCCTTTGGCGCGTCGCTTCGCGTTGCGGATAAGGACGAGAAGGCGCTCATGCTGGGCTATTCAATCTCGGGTGTTCTTGGCGGCGTAAGCGAGCCGGCGCTGTACGGTTGCGGCTTTAAATATGGCAGGTGCCTGACGTGCATGGCCATTGGCGGCGCCGTCGGAGGCCTTGTTGCAGCCGTGGGCCACGTTACGGCCTATACCATCGGCATGACGAATGTCCTTATGGTCATTGGCTTTGCCACGGGCGGCATCTCGAACCTGCTGTGGTGCTGCGCTGCCGGCGGTGTGGCATTTGCGGTGTCTGCGGCGCTGAGCTACTGCTTTGGCGTGGTGCCGGCGAAGGGACAGACGACGGGGGACGGAGCCGATTCACCCGAAACCTCGAAGAGCGTGGCCGAAGTAAGCGCGTAAACCTGTGCGACACAAGGACGATTCCTTTGCCATATTCCAAGGCCGTGGCCCGTGTGGGTTGCGGCCTTTTTTGTATCTGGGGGACAAAGTGGCTACACTACAATCCGTTTGAGCAATAGATATATAGGTAGTACCGTGGGGGCGGATGTAGATGGTCGAGTGGATTGTTAAGCGTGCGCAGGGCGACCGTGCGCGCGTGGGCACGTTGACGGGCGTGGTGTGTATTCTCGCCAATGTGGCACTATGCGCTGCGAAGGGCGTAATTGGCGTGCTGTCGGGATCGGTTTCGATTGTGGCGGATGCCATGAACAACCTGTCCGATGCAAGCTCGAATATCGTGAGCGTGCTGGGCTTTAAGCTGGCGAGCAAGCCGGCCGACCCCGAGCATCCTTACGG
>JAYBEF010000069.1:0-20648 GCA_037277825.1 Collinsella sp. | reverse complement strand
AGTTCACCATCGAGCAGGGCAAGCTCTGGATGCTCCAGACCCGCGTGGGCAAGCGAACTGCCACCGCCGCCCTGCGCATCGCCATCGAGATGGTCGAGGAGGGTCTGATCACCCGCGATGAGGCTGTGAGCCGCATCGATCCCGCGCAGCTCGACCAGCTCCTGCACCCACAGTTCGACGCCTCCAAGAAGTACGAGGCTCTCGCCAGCGGTCTTAATGCCAGCCCCGGTGCCGCCGTGGGCGAGGTCATGTTCTCGAGCGACGACGCCGTCGCGCGCGCCAACGAGGGCCACAAGGTCATTCTGGTTCGTTGGGAGACCAACCCCGACGACCTGAAGGGCATGGTCGCCGCCGAGGGCATTCTGACCAGCCACGGTGGCAAGACGAGCCATGCCGCCGTTATTGCCCGCGGCATGGGTACGCCCTGCGTCTGCGGCGTTGAGCGCTTCCATATCGACGCCGCCGAGAAGGTCGTGCGCATCGAGGGCAGCGACCGCGTGCTGCATGAGGGCGATGTCATCTCCATCGACGGCACCCAGGGTATCGTCGTCGACGGCGCCGTTGATCTGGTTTCGGCCGAGCTCACCGGCGACCTGGACACCATCCTGTCCTGGGCCGACGAGATTCGCCTGGACGAGACCGGCGGCCACGCCAACCATGTGCGCGTCAACGCCGACAACCCCGAGGATGCCGCGCTCGCGCTCGAGTTTGGCGCCGAGGCCATCGGCCTGTGCCGCACCGAGCACATGTTCCTGGGCGACCGCAAGAACATCATCCAGAGCTTCATCCTCTCCGATGATGAGGCCGTGAAGCAGCAGGCCCTGGCGGACCTGCTTAAGGTTCAGACCGAGGACTTCCTGGCGATGTTCAAGACCATGTCCGGTCGCGACGTAGTTGTTCGCCTGCTCGATCCGCCGCTTCATGAGTTCCTGGATAATCCTCGCGAGCTCGAGGTCGCCATCACCAAGAAGGAAGCCGCTGGCGCCAGCGAGGAAGAGCTTGCCGTCCTGCGTGCCCGCCTGCGCCGTATCGATGGCATGGTCGAGTCGAACCCCATGCTCGGCCTGCGCGGCGTGCGCCTGTCCGTTGTCTTTAGCGATCTGCCACTCATGCAGGTTCGCGCCGTCGCCACGGCTGCCGCTCGCCTCATCAAGGAGGGCGTCGATCCGCGTCCCGAGATCATGGTTCCGCTCGTCTCCATCACGGCGGAGCATGTCCAGACCCGCGAGGTCATCGAGCGCGTGATCGCCGAGGTTTCCGTCGAGGAGGGCGTCGAGCTCAATATTCCCGTGGGCACGATGCTCGAGCTGCCGCGTGCCTGCATGGTTGCCGACGAGATCGCCCATCATGCTGACTTCTTCTGCTTTGGCACCAATGACCTCACCCAGACGACCTTCGGCTTCTCTCGTGACGATGCCGAGGCCAAGTTCATCCCGCTGTACATGCACAAGAAGATCTTGAAGGACAACCCCTTCGAGACCATCGACTCGGCGGTGCTGGAGCTCGTGCGCATGGCCGTCGAGAAGGGTCGCGCCACCAACCCCGACATGCACTTTGGCGTGTGCGGCGAGCACGGCGGCGACCCCAAATCCATTAAGGGCCTGTTCAACGTGGCCGATGTGGACTACGTGTCCTGCTCGCCCTATCGCGTGCCCCTCGCGCGCCTGGCGGCCGCTCAGGCCAAGCTCGAGGCGAAGCGCTCCGCCTAACGTTTTGGGTTTAGACGCCTAGCGTAGCCCCCTTCATGCCGCCCGTCTCATTCGCGAGGCGGGCGGTTATCATGTGCGGGTTTTGTCTTTTTGTCTGCGTAAAAAATTGTTCTTGCAGCAGAAACCCGCGCGTGTATACTCGAATACGTTTGTTCAACTACGTGCCGGCCAAGGTGGTACGGCACCTCTAGAAGAGTAAGGAATTGCACATGGATTACATCCGCGCAATCGAGCGTCAGCAGATCCGCGAGGACATTCCTCAGGTTCGCGTCGCCGACAACGTCAAGGTTCACTACCGCATTAAGGAAGGCGACCGCGAGCGCATCCAGGTCTTCCAGGGCGACGTCATCCGCATGGCCGGCGCCGGTGCCCGCGAGACCTTCACTGTCCGCAAGATGTCCTTCGGTGTCGGTGTTGAGCGTACCTTCCCGCTTCACAGCCCCAAGATCGCCAAGCTCGAGGTCGTTCGTCATGGTCGCGTCCGTCGCGCCAAACTGTACTACCTCCGCGACAAGGTGGGCAAGGCTGCTCGCATCCCCGAGAAGCGCTAAGAAGATCGCAGCGTCTGTCCACTCGTTTGGACGTAAGGGTCACCTTCGGGTGGCCCTTCTTTTTATCTGATTTGCATGCAAGGAGGGCCTGGTATGGCCAATATGACGAGCTCGGTTTCGGCATCGCAGGTTGCCGGCGAGCTGGCGAGTGCCACGTTCGAGGAGATTCCCGCCCTCGTGGAGCATTATCGCGAGGATCCGCGCCAGCAGGTGATCAAGGCTTGCGAGCGTGCCCTTAAGCGCCATGCCAAGGAGCTTGCCGAGCGCGAGCGCGTCAACGGCATGTACGAGCTTATGCATGAGCTCGGCGGTGATGGCGTGGTCGTGGGCGTCGACGAGGTGGGCCGTGGCTCGGTAGCGGGGCCCTTGACCGTGTGTGCCGTGTGCCTTCCGATGGAGCCGCGCATCTGGGGCATCAACGATTCCAAAAAGCTCACGCCGGCGCGCCGCGAGCTGCTCTCGGTTAAGATTGCCGAGGTGGCGACTGCTATCGGCTTTTGCCATATCGCTCCTGCAGATATCGATGAGATGGGTATGGCCCGCGCCATCCGCGCTGCCGTTGCGGGTGCGGTGGCCGATACGGGACTTGAACCCGACTGCGTCCTCATGGATGGCAACCCCTTGGGCGCCGTTCCCAATGAGCGCGACGTGGTGAAGGGCGATGCCAAGATCGCCTGTATCGCCGCGGCATCCATCATGGCAAAGGTCACGCGTGACGAGATGATGGTCGAGTACGACGCCGAGTACCCCGAGTACCATCTGGCCGAATCGAAGGGCTATGCGAGCCCCGAGCACATCGAGGCCATTCGAAAACATGGACTTTGTCCACTGCATCGTGTGAGCTTTTGCGGAAACTTTCTGCAGACTGAGCGCCTTTTCTAGGTCAATTGTGGAGACAGGGACCTCTAGGGTTTTATAAACCTGCTGGTAGCGGGCCGTATGCAACAGCATTGCTGCGTACGGCCCTTTTTTTGACGGCATTTGGTCAGCTTTTGGTTTGCTTCCTGTACTTACCCGCATGAAAGGTGCCCTCATCATCGGGGCAATGCAGTGTGCGGGAAAGGAGACCCCATGAGTGCCGCAAGCAAAAAGAGCAAGACGCAGCAGCTCAAGGAGCGTTGGGAAAACGGCGAGCTCGACTGCGGGGCGATGACGCCCGAGTTTATCAAGGGACTCAGTCCCCGTGAGCTGGGCATGCTGGGCGAGCTGATCACCATCGACTACTTTAACGAGCGCGGCTACACCTTGCTGGAGCAGGGTTATCGTTGCACCGAGGGCGAGGCCGATCTGGTGCTGCTCGATGAGCTTGACGATGTCGTGGTGATGGCCGAGGTCAAGACCAGGCGCGTCGCCCTGGATTGCACCACGCGGGTCTTTCCCGAGGAGGCCGTGGATGCCCAAAAGCAGCGTCGGTATCGCCGTATCGCAAGTTGCTATCTCATGGAGCACTATCCGCTCAAGGCGATCCGCTTCGATGCAGTGGGTGTCACCATTCGCGGCGGGCATATCGCCGAGATCGAGCATCAGTACAACGCGTTCGATTGGCAGGTGTCGTGATGGCGTTCGAGACGTTTGCCGTTCACGCGGCCTGCATCCGCGGCGTCGAGGCGATTCACGTCACGGTCGAGGTCTCGCTTGCCGGCGGCGTTCCGGGCATTCAGATGCTCGGCATCCCGAGTATGGAGGTGATGGAGTCACGCGGTCGTATTCGCTGCGCGATGCGCTCCGCCGGGTTCGAGATCCCGCGCTCGGGCATTACCGTTAACCTGGCACCCGGCGATATCCGCAAGACCGGTAGCGGCTTTGACCTGCCCATCGCCATCGCGGTTCTAGCGGCCGATGAGCAGATTCCCCGTGACAACCTCGATCGCTGCCTTATCGCAGGTGAGCTTGGTCTGGACGGTACGGTGCTTCCCGTCAAGGGCGAGGTGGCGTTTCAGCTATTGGCTCGCGACATGGGGCTGTCTTTTATCGCCGGCAGGTCCGACCAGCATGTGCCACTCGCGGGCGTAGATTGCGGCTTTATCGACCATCTGTCTCAGCTTGCTCACGGCATGGGCGATGCCGCACGGCACTACTTGGATTCCGAGGGTGTCGAGGCGACCTTTGAGCCCGAGCTCGACTATGCAGACGTGCTGGGGCAGGAAGTCGCTAAACGCGGCATGGCGCTTGCGGCGGCAGGAGAACTCGGCTTGCTCATGATCGGGTCTCCGGGATCGGGCAAGACGATGCTCGCACGCCGTATGACCGGCATCCTGCCCGAGCTTTCCGTTGAGGATCAGCAGGAGGCACTGTGCATCCATTCGGTTTTGGGTGAGAACATTGATGGCTTGTTGGCGGGGCACCGCCCCTTCCGCAGTCCCCACCACAGTATTTCGACCGCAGGCCTTATCGGCGGCGGGCGCCCGGTGCACCCGGGTGAGATCAGCCTTGCTCATGGCGGCGTGCTCTTTTTGGACGAGCTTGCCGAGTTTCCCACTGGCGTGCTGCAGACGCTGCGTCAGCCCATCGAGCGCGGCTACGTGAGGATCGTACGCGTCGACGGGGCTTTTACCTTCCCGTCGCGCTTTCAGCTGCTGGCTGCGAGCAATCCCTGCCCCTGCGGCTTTTTGGGCGATCGCGAGGTACCGTGTCGCTGCTCGGCGGCGATGGTCGAGCGCTATCGGTCTAAACTGCGCGGTCCCTTGGCCGACCGTATCGACATGATGATCGATGTGACCCGTCCCGACCCTCAAGTGATTATCGAGGGTGCGGAGGGTATGTCGTCGGCCGAGTTACGTGACTACGTTGTGCGCGGTCGTGCCTTTCGCGCCTGGCGCGAGTTCCGTATGGACGATGCGGATGCCGAGGCCGAGGATGACGAGACGCGGTCTATTGACGGCGTCGTTTCGACCTTCGAGCTCGATGATGCTGCCGAGAAATGCGTACTTGGCCTATCCAAACGCACGCATCTCACGGGCCGCGGCATCGTACGCCTGGTGCGTATCGCGCGTACAATCGCTGACGTCGCCGAGAGCGAGCAAGTGACGCAGGACCACGTGCTCGAGGCGGCGATGTACCAGGGAAGGAGGGACCAATGATAGCTGAGGGGACCTTCGAGCTGCATCCAGGTGATGCGTTGTATCCCGAGAGCGTTTTGGAGCTATCTGATGTACCCCAGACGCTCTATGTGCGCGGCAACCCCGAGGTGCTTTCGACGCCCGCGCTCTCCATCATCGGTGCGCGAAAGGCCTCGCCGTATGGTCTTGCCGTGGCAGAGCTTGCGGCGAAGGTGGCGGTTGAGGCGGGAGTGACGGTAGTTTCGGGCGGTGCGGTCGGTTGTGACCAGGCCTCGGGTTGGGCTGCGGTCAACGCCGGCGGCAAACACGTCGTGGTGCTGGGGACGGGCGCCGACGTGGTCTACCCGCGTTCGAGCGCGGGGCTTATTACGCGCACGCTCGATACGGGCGGCGCGGTCGTGTCGATCTCTCCGTGGGGCATGGGTCCGCGCAAGTTTGCCTTTCCGCGTCGCAATCGCGTGATCGCGGCCCTGTCGCAAGCCCTCTTTGTATCCGAGGCGGGTATGCCTTCCGGGACGTTTTCTACAGCCGAGGCTACTATGGATTTGGGGCGCGAACTTCTTGCCGTGCCGGGGTCGATCCTATCGCCCGAGTCGCGTGGCACGAATTACCTCATTGCGAACGGTGCCTGCTGCATTGTCGACGAGGAGTCCATCGAGATGGCTATCTCTCGCATATACGGCACCCTGCGCTACTCGCGCCCCGATGCTCCCGGCATTGCCGACCTGAATCCAACACAGCAGACCGTGATGCATGCACTCATCGCCTCTCCGCTCAAGGTCGACGACATCGCGGCGCTCGTCTCACTCGATGCTGTCGGCGTACTCAAACTCTTGGGTTCGCTTGAACTCGAGGGCCTTATCGAGCGCATGATGGATGGAAGGTATGCGCCCTCCAAGTTTGCCCTTCACGCCCAGACGCCCTTCGGTCACAATGGAAAACGTGTCAATTAGAAAGGTGTTTGCAGATGCAGTTCGATCAGGTGACGGTTATCGGTGGCGGTCTGGCGGGTTCGGAATGCGCGATCCAGCTGGCAGACCGCGGGTTTGCCGTAAAGCTGTGCGAGATGCGCCCCCAGGTGAGCTCCCCGGCTCACCATACCGATCACCTGGCAGAGCTCGTCTGCTCCAATTCGTTTAAGTCGACCCGTCCGGATTCCGCGGCTGGTTTGCTGAAGGCCGAGCTTGAGCGCATGGGTTCAGTCCTGCTCGACTGCGCCCATCGCGCTGCTGTTCCCGCTGGTGGCGCCCTGGCGGTCGACCGTGTTACATTCTCCGAGCTCGTCGAGGCTGAGGTTGCCGCCCGCCCCAATATCGAGGTCGTTCACGGCGAGGTCACCCAGATCCCCGAGGGCCACGTGGTCATTGCCGCGGGCCCGCTGTGTTCACCGGCGCTGAGCGAAGAGGTCATGAAGCTCGTCGGTGGCGACGCCCTTGCGTTCTTCGATGCCGCGGCGCCGATCGTCGATGCCTCCACGCTCGATATGGACGTGCTGTTTTCGCAGTCGCGCTACGAGGAGCAGGGGAGCGGCGACTATCTCAACGCTCCGCTCAACAAGGAGGAGTACGAGGCCTTTATCGAGGCGCTCACCACGGCCGACCGCGTGGTGCTCAAGGACTTTGAGGGCGGCGATCTGTTCCAGGCCTGCCAGCCTGCCGAGGAGGTTGCGCGCACCGGCAAGGACGCCATTCGCTTTGGCGCCATGAAGCCCGTCGGCCTCACCGACCCGCGTACCGGACGTCGCCCTTGGGCGGCGATTCAGCTGCGTGCCGAGAACAAGGAGAAGACCGCCTATAACCTGGTGGGCTTCCAGACCAACCTGACCTTTGGCGAGCAGAAGCGCGTCTTCCATATGGTGCCGGGCCTGGAGAACGCTGAGTTCTTCCGCTACGGTGTCATGCACCGCAATACCTTTGTCGACGCCCCGCACGTGCTCGATGGCACCTTTGCCGTGCCCGGTACCGGCGTGCGCCTGGCCGGTCAGATCACCGGCACCGAGGGGTACATGGAAGCCGTGGCGACCGGTCTGCTCGCGGCGCTCAACACCTATGCAGAGGCTATCGGCGCCGATTCCGTCGAGTTGCCCCGCGTGGGCGCCCTGGGCGCGCTCGTGGGCTATGCGACCGATCCTGCCACCGTGGGCTACCAGCCCATGCATGTCAACTTTGGCCTGGTGCCGCCGCTCGAGGACGGTAAGCGTCGCAGCAAGCGTGACCGCTACCAGGCCTATGCGGACCGTGCGCTTGAGGCCCTTGATGCCTATCTGGCCACTCGCCCCGATCTGTTTGGAGGCGACCGGTCATAGCCTTTGACCTGTACGATGCCGTCGACTCGTTTATCGCCTATATCGCACGTGTCGAGGGACTTTCTCCCAACACGGTGACGGCCTATGGCTCGAGGCTGGAGCGCTTTGCTTCCTGGTGCGAGCGCGAGGATATCGATGCTTTCGCTGCCGACGTGCGCACCATTCGTCGCTATCTTGCCGAGCTTTCGCGTGAACAGGTGGCTCCCCGAACGCTTGCGGCGCATCTGTCTGCCATTCGCTCGCTCTATCGGTGGATGACTGCCGAGGGGATTATCGAGGGTGATGCGGTCTCGGCGATCGCATCGCCCAAGCTGCCGCGCGACCTGCCGGGCGTCCTTACGACCCAGCAGGTCGAGGCGCTGCTCAAGACGCCTGATACCTCGACGCCCGCGGGACTGCGCGATGCGGCGATGCTCGAGCTGCTCTATGCCTCGGGTGCTCGTATCTCTGAGCTCGCAGCACTCAATGTGGAGTCCATCGCTTGGTCCGAATGCACGCTGCGCCTGTGGGGCAAGGGGGGCAAGGAACGTATCGTCCCTCTGTATCGTCGTGCGCTCGAAGTGACGCGTCTCTATATTGAGGAGGGGAGGCCGGAGTTGCTCGCTCAGGCAAAGCGCCGTGACCTCGCTACCGGGCCGCATCCGCTGCTTGTATCGGCGCGCGGCAACCGCATGAGCGCCGCCATGCTCCGGCGGCGGTTCCATACGCTGGCGACGCTCGCCGGCATTCCGGCCGACATCGCCCCGCATGCGATGCGCCATACCTTTGCGACCGACTTGCTCGAGGGCGGTGCGGACCTGCGCTCGGTTCAAGAGCTGCTGGGTCATGCGAGCCTGTCCACGACGCAGATCTACACGCATCTCACACCCGATCGGCTTAAGCGGGCTGTGGCTCAAGCCCATCCCCGCGGCGAATAGTGGCTGGGACGTCCCGCGCCGCACTCAGGTGTGTGGTTTTGATTGCGGGTTGGCAGGAGGAAGCATTCCTGCTATCATTCATCGGGTTGCTTCACGGCAACATGTTTTTATCACGCACGCGCGGCTACTTCATACCGTGGTGCCCGGGCTTTGGTAGCACATGTCCGGGTTGGTTTTGGAGGATGACCCCGCGCGGAGGCAAACCACAGGAGGTTTAACATGGCTACCAAGATTAATATCCGCACCCTGCTCGAGGCCGGCTGCCACTTCGGTCACCAGACCCGTCGCTGGAACCCCAAGATGAAGCCGTTCATCTTCGGTGAGCGCAACGGCATCTACATCCTCGACCTCAAGCAGACCATCCTCGACGCCGACCAGGCCTACACCTTCGTCAAGAACGTCGCCAAGGGTGGCAACGTGCTGTTCGTCGGCACCAAGAAGCAGGCTCAGGAGGCCGTCAAGAACGCTGCTGAGCGCGCCAACATGCCTTACATCAACCAGCGTTGGCTCGGCGGTATGCTGACCAACTTCGTCACCATCCGCTCCCGCATCAACCGCATGGAGGAGCTCGAGGCCATGGTCGAGGACGGCCGCATGGCTGTTCTGCCCAAGAAGGAGCAGGCTGTGCTCGGCAAGGAGCTCACCAAGCTCCAGACCAACCTCGGCGGCGCCCGCGACATGAAGGGTCTGCCCCAGGCTCTCTTCGTCATCGACACCAAGCGCGAGGAGAACGCCATCAAGGAGGCTCAGCGCCTGAACATCCCCGTCGTCGCTCTGATCGACACCAACTCCGATCCCGACGAGGTCGAGTACGGCATCCCCTGCAACGATGACGCTATCTCCGCTGTCACCCTTATGTGCGAGCTCATGGCTGACGCCTGCCTCGCTGGCTCCGGCAAGGAGCAGGTCTCCGAGGCCGAGATGGCCGCTGAGCCCAAGGCCGAGTAAATCAGTCTTAGTTAATTCTTTTTCATCTCTTTGAAAGGAACCACAATGGCCCAGATTACCGCCGCTATGGTCAAGCAGCTCCGCGAGATGACCGACTCCCCGATGATGGAGTGCAAGAAGGCTCTCGTCGAGGCTGACGGCGACATGGACGCCGCTGTCGACGTTCTGCGTAAGAACGGCCTTGCCAAGGCTGCCAAGAAGGCTGGCCGTGAGACCAACGAGGGCGCTGTCGCCGCGTTCGTCTCCGAGGATGGCAAGACCGGCGCTCTGCTCGAGCTCTCCTGCGAGACCGACTTCGTTGGCTCTAACGCCAAGTTCACCGGCTTTGCTTCCAAGGTCGCTGAGGTTGTCGCTACCACCGAGCCTGCTGACGTCGACGCTCTGCTCGAGAAGCCGATGGGCGAGGAGACCGTTTCCTCCGAGCTCACCGAGATGATTCACATCATGGGCGAGAACATGAAGATCTCCCGCTTCGCTGCCCGCAAGGCTGAGAACGGAGCGCTCGCTTCTTACATCCACATGGGTGGTAAGATCGGCGTCCTCGTCGAGTTCGCCTTCGAGAAGGCTGAGACCGCTCAGGCTGAATCCTTCAAGACCTTCGCTCACGACGTTGCCCTTCAGGTTGCCGCCGTCGCCCCGATCTGCGCTACCCGCGATCAGGTTCCGGCCGAGACCGTCGAGCACGAGAAGCAGATCTACATGGCTCAGGCTGCCGAGTCCGGTAAGCCCGAGGCTATCCAGGAGAAGATGGCTGTCGGCCGTCTGGAGAAGTTCTACAAGCAGTCCGTGCTCACCGAGCAGGAGTTCATCAAGGACAGCTCCCTCACCATCAAGAAGTACGCTGAGCAGGTCTCCAAGGAGCTCGGCGACACCATTACCGTCGTTGCCTTTGACCGTCTGGTCCGTGGCGAGTAAATAAGCTCTTGTAGCTGGTAATGAGCAGGCTGTGGGTTTTACTCACAGCCTGCTTTTTCATGGCTCTTATCAGAGCCTTTGATATCATATTGAGAGTCTAATTAAAGGAGGATCGCTTTGTCCGACATCCGATATAAACGCGTGCTTCTTAAGCTTTCCGGCGAAGCACTGATGGGCGACGGCCAATATGGCATCGACCCCAAGGTTACCGACCATCTTGCCAAGCAGGTCAAGGAGCTGCTCGCCGTTGGCCATGAGGTCGGCGTCGTTGTCGGCGGCGGCAATATTTTCCGCGGCATGGCAGGCGCTGCCGGTGGCATGGAGCGTGCTCAGGCCGATTATATGGGCATGCTCGCGACCGTTATGAACGCGCTCGCCCTGCAGGATGCCTTCGAGCACAACGATGTTCCCTGCCGCGTGATGAGCGCTATCCAGATGAACGAGATCTGCGAGCCCTATATTCGCCGTCGCGCCATCAACCACCTTTCCAAGGGCAACGTCGTTATCTTTGCCGCCGGTTCGGGCAATCCGTACTTTACGACCGACACCGCCGCGGCTCTTCGTGCGTGCGAGATCGGCGCCGAGATTCTGATTAAAGCCACCAAGGTCGACGGCATCTATGACAAGGACCCCGTCAAGTGTGCCGACGCCGTCCGCTTTGACAAGATCACCTATCACGAGGTTCTCGTCCGCGGTCTGCAGGTTATGGATTCCACGGCTACGGCACTGTGCCAGGATAACCGTATGCCGATTTTGGTCCTCAACATCGATGGCGAGGACACCGTCAAGCGCGCGCTTTCGGGTGAGCCCGTCGGCACGCTCGTCTATCAGGAGGATTAAGCATGGCAGAGAACATCACCGCCCATATGGACAAGTCGCTCGAGTCCCTCAAGCATAACTTCTCCAAGGTCCGTACCGGCCGCGCCAATGCCAACATTCTGTCCGACATCACCGTCGATTATTACGGTGTTCCCACGCCGGTCACGCAGGTTGCCGCCGTCAAGACCCCCGAGGCCCACATGCTGCTCATCGAGCCGTGGGACAAGGCGCTCATCAATGCTATCGTCAAGGCCATCGGCGCTTCCGATCTGGGCATTACCCCCAACTCCGATGGCACCGTCGTTCGTCTGCCGTTCCCGGCTCCCACCGAGGAGCGTCGTCGCGAGCTCGTCAAGGAGTGCCGCGAGTACGCCGAGCAGGCCAAGGTGTCTATCCGTAACATCCGTCGCGACTTCAACAACAAGCTCGAGCGCGATGAGGAGCTCACCGAGGACGATGTCCGTCGCGAGCAGGCCAAGGTCCAGAAGCACACCGATGAGTATGTCGCCAAGGTCGAGGAGCTTCTGAAGGAAAAAGAAGCCGAGGTCATGGAGATCTAAGGTGCAATACGACGAGCATAAACTGGTCGAGTACTTTGCCGACGCCCCCGCGGGCGTCGGTTTTTCCGACCTTGACCTCAATAACATTCCGCACCATATCTCGTGCATCATGGACGGCAACGGTCGTTGGGCCACATCGCGCGGTCTTGCACGCACCGAGGGCCACAAGGCGGGTATCGTCTCCCTTCGCGAGATTATTACCGCCTGCGTGCGTCTGGGCGTCGACGTGCTTTCGGCCTATGCGTTTTCTACCGAAAACTGGAACCGCCCGCAGCATGAGGTCAACGTCTTGATGCACCTGTTTGCCAAGACGTTTATCGACGAGCTGCCGCTTCTGAAGCGCGAAAACGTGCGCGTTATCTTTTTGGGTGACATTTCCGCGCTGCCCAAGAAGACCCGCGACGTTTTTGAACGCGGTCTTGCCGAGTGCGCCAATCACACCGGCATGACGCTGGCGCTTGCCGTCAACTACGGCGCGCGTGCCGAGATTACCCGCGCTGTCCGTCAGATCGCACTCGACGCTGCCGCCGGTAAGATCGATCCTGGCGCAATTGATGACGACATGGTGGCTTCCCACCTCTATACCGCCGGCCTACCCGATCCTGAGCTTGTGATTCGCACCTCTGGTGAGCTTCGCCTTTCGAACTACCTGCTGTGGCAGGTGGCTTATTCAGAGTTCTACGTCACCGATACCTATTGGCCCGACTTTGATCGTTGGGGCCTTGTCGACGCCATTTTGGCCTATCAGGGCCGTGACCGTAGGTTTGGTGGACTGAGCAAGACCGAGGAGGCTTAATCGTGTCTGATCGTCCCAAGGCATCTGCTCCCAAGACGCCTGCGCGCAAAGCTGCCACTGCGGGAGCGCCTGCAGCGAAGAGCGGCACCGGTTCGTGGCTGGCGGGCTTTATTACCCGTGCCGCTGCCGGTATCGTCTACGCCGTTGTCTTTATCCTGTGCTTGGTTTTGGGTATTGTGCCCACGGCCATCTTTGTTTCTGTCATGAGCGGTCTGTGCTGCTATGAGTTTTTCCGTATGACGAGGCTCGATGGCAAGATGGCTAACGAGCGCATGGGTATCGCTGCCGCCGTACTCTTTCCGCTGTCGGCGTTGGGCGATTCAATGTTGCTGAATGCCCTGCTTTTTGCCCTGATGCTCGCTGTGGGCATTTGGTATGTCTGGTCACCGCGTACCCGCATCTCTGATGTGGCCGTGACGCTCATGGGTCCCATCTACACTGGCTTTATGCTGTCGGCTATCGTGCTGCTGCGCGATGCCGTGCCCGGTTTTGCCGGCGCCCTGCTTTCGGTGGGCGTTTGTGCGTCCCTTTGGGTCTCCGATTCGTTTGCCTACATCGTGGGCAGCCGTATCGGTAAACACAAGATGGTTCCCAAGATTTCTCCCAAAAAGAGCTGGGAGGGGTTTGTCGGCGGCATCCTGGGCTCGGTTTTGATTTGGCTCATCCTGTGGGCGACGCATTTCTACAAGCTCAGCCTGCCCTATGCGCTGCTGTGCGGCGTGGTCGTGTCCATTTTGGGCGTTATCGGCGACCTTATCGAGTCTCGCATCAAGCGCGGTGTGGGCGTTAAGGATTCCGGTAACCTTATCCCGGGCCACGGCGGCATGCTCGATCGTAGCGATTCGCTTATCTTCGGCTGCATCACAGCGCAGCTGATGCTGATGATCGGAGGCGTGCTGTAATGTCATTCCAGACGACGTATGGCTCCGATGGACGTCTCCGTGTTGCCATCCTGGGCTGTACGGGCTCTATCGGCACTCAGGCGCTCGATGTGTGCCGTCAGCATGCCGATCGCCTGCAGGTGACGGCGCTATCCGTTAACTCCAGTACCTCCGAGCTCGTTGCCGCTGCCCGCGAGTTCTCGGTTCCGGCGGTTGCCGTGGCCGATGTCGCTCATGGCGATGACGCCGTGCTGCAGGAGTTGCCCGAGGGAACGAAGCTCGGCGTTGGCGCGCAGGCGGTTTGCGAGCTCGCGCGTCGCGACGATGTCGACTGCGTGCTCGTCGCTATTGTGGGTGCCGCCGGTCTCGAGGCGAGCCATGCGGCCTTGACCTCGAATAAGCGTCTTGCCCTTGCCAACAAGGAGTCCCTCGTCGTCGGTGGCGACTTGCTTATGCCGTTGGCGCAACCGGGCCAGCTTATTCCAGTCGACTCTGAGCACTCCGCCATCTACCAGTGCTATCTGGGGGAGAGCCCGCGCGAGGCTCATTGTATTTGGCTCACCTGCTCGGGCGGTCCGTTCTTTGGCCGCACGCGCGACGAGCTAGATCGCGTGACGCGTGCCGATGCCCTCGCACATCCCACGTGGGCCATGGGTGCTAAGATCACCATCGACTCCGCCACCCTCATGAATAAGGGCCTGGAGCGCATTGAGGCCATGCATCTGTTTAACTGCGACCTCGATTTCATTAACGTGGTCGTGCAGCGTCAGTCCAAGATTCACTCTATGGTCGAGTTTGCCGACGGCTCCGTGATGGCGCATCTCGGTGCTTCCGACATGCGTATTCCCATCCAGTTCGCGTTCTCGTATCCCGAGCGTTGGGATACCCCGGCGCCTCGTATCGATTTCCGCGAGCTGGGGCAGCTCACGTTTGATGCTGCCGACATGAATACCTTCCGCTGCCTGGCGCTGGCCGAGCGTGCCGGCAAGACGGGCGGCACCATGCCGTGCGTGCTTAATGCGGCCAACGAGGTCGCTGTCGATGCGTTCTTACACGACGGCTGTAGCTTTACCGATATCGACCGCGTTGTGGAATCCTGCATGGATGCGCATGACACACAGGCGGTTACCTCGTTTGAGCAGCTTCGCGACATCGATGCCTGGGCGCGCGAAAAGGCCGCTCTGGTGCTCGCCGCAACCCATTCCTAACCATAAGGATTTCTTTTTCGATTTATGGATACTGTTCTGAGCGTTCTCTCATCGGTCTTTTGGGGCCTTCTGATGCTTTCCGTCCTCGTGTTTTTGCACGAGGGCGGCCACTTTTTGGCGGCGCGTGCCTGCGGCGTCCGTGTGACCGAGTTCTATTTGGGCCTGCCGTGCCGTTTTGACATCCATCACACGTCGCGTCGCATCGGAACCAAGTTTGGCGTGACGCCGCTGCTGCTGGGCGGCTATGCTGCCATCTGCGGCATGGATCCCACGGACGTCTCGTGTGCCGATTGCGTGCTTGCGGCAATCTATCGTCACGGTCGCGTGACCGTGGCCGACCTTGCCGCCGAGCTCGAACTGCCCGAGGAGGACGTACTCGAGGCCTGTGCCTTGCTGCTGGGGTGGGGTTCCATCGCTCCCTGGTACGAGGAGGGGGAGAAACCCTCGCCGAGTTATTACCCCACCAAGTACCAGACGCTGCCGCGCGATGCTGCAGGATATACCACCTTTGACGGTCGCAAGTTCGATCGAGAGCATGCGACTGCCGAGGGCGATGTATGGGAACTGCCGTGCGGCGAGGCTGAATTCCTCGCACGCGAGCGCTCGCACACCTATTTGGGCCAAGGCTTTCTCAAGCGAGCCTTTATGTTGCTCGCGGGCATTGTCGTCAATATCCTGACGGGCTTTTTGCTCCTTATGAGCATCTATTCCATCGCAGGTGTCGCGGTGCCGTTGGATACCAATGTGATCGGTCAGGTTGACGAAGGCTCGATTGCCGCCGCGGCGGGAATCGAGGGCGGTGACGCGATCCTTTCGGTCGACGGAGTATCGTGCTCTACCTGGATAGACGTTTACGACGCCATCGGCAAGGCTGCCGGTAAGGACGATATCGCCATCGAGTACGAGCGTGATGGCAAGCAGCATTCGACCACGGTTGCACTCAAAGAGGACGAGCGCCTAGGTGTGTACGCCTCTACGCAGGTGGTCCGTTTGGACCCCATCACGTCGGCTCGCCTGTCGTTCTCCTATGTCGTGCAGACAGCGGAGGGCGTGATGCGCCTGCTCCAGCCGCAGCACACGATGGAGATTCTCGACCAGTCCTCTTCGATCGTGGGTATTAGCGTTATGTCCTCACAGGCTGCTGCTGCCGGTCCTGCCACGTTCCTCTCGTTTGCCGCCCTCATTTCGTTCTCGCTTGGCTTTATGAACCTGCTGCCCATCCCACCGCTCGATGGCGGCAAGCTGGTCATCGAGATCATTCAAAAGATTGCGGGCCGCGAGCTTCCGCTCAAGGTCCAGACGATTGTGAGCTATGTGGGCATCGCGCTCTTTGCGCTGTTGTTTGTCTATATGCTTCGTTCCGACGTCCTTCGATTTATTTTGTAGGGGAGTGTTTGGATTGTCTTTATCCCATCCTTTGCCTCGCGAGCTGACGCGCCCCGTGCATGTGGGCGGCGTGCAGATCGGTGGCGGCGCGCCGGTGGTGGTCCAATCCATGACCTGCACCGATACCGCTGATGCCCAGGCAACGCTTGCGCAAGTGCGCGCGTTGGCGCAGGCTGGCTGCGATATCGTGCGCGTGAGCGTGCCCACCGAGGCCGCGCTTGAGGGTTTCCGCACCATCTGTGCCGAGTCTCCGGTGCCGATTGTCGCCGACATCCACTTTAACCATAAGCTCGCCATTGGTGCCGTCGAGGCCGGTGCTGCCAAGCTGCGCATCAACCCCGGCAATATCGGCGATTGGGCCAAGGTTGACGCGGTGATCGATGCTGCGGGTGCCGCGGGCTGCGCAATTCGTATCGGCGTCAATGCCGGTTCGCTTGAGCAGGATATCGCCGAGCGCGAAGACCTCACGCAGCCCGAAAAGCTCGTGATGTCGAGCGAGCGTTTCGTCAAGCATTTTGAAGACCGCGGCTTTACGAACATTGTGCTTTCAGCCAAGGCCCACAGCGTGCAAACGACGCTCGATACCTATCGAGCCCTGTCGCGTGAGATTCCCCACGTTCCGCTTCACCTGGGCGTAACCGAGGCAGGTACCAAGCTGCAGGGCACCATCAAGAGCTCGGTGGGCCTTGGTATCCTGCTGTCTGAGGGTATCGGTGACACCATGCGCGTCTCGCTCACGGCCGATCCGGTCGAGGAGCCGCCGGTCGCCTGGGGCATTTTGCAGTCTCTGGGCCTGCGTCGCCGTGGACCCGAGATTGTCTCGTGCCCCACGTGCGCCCGCTGCCAGGTTAACCTGATTGCAATCGCCGAGGAAGTAACCGAGCGGCTTAAGAACTATGCCGCGCCGCTTTCGATTGCCGTCATGGGGTGTGCCGTTAATGGCCCCGGTGAGGCTTCTGATGCCGACCTGGGCGTTGCTTGCGGACGTGGTCAGGCTCTGCTCTTTTCGCATGGCCAGATCATTGGTAAAGTAGCTGAGGACCAAATTGTCGACGCGCTTATGGCCGAGGTCGACAAGCTTATTGAGGAGAAATAAATGACCCGAGCAATGTATATGTCTAAGCTCTATGCGCCGACGCTCAAAGAGGATCCGGCCGACGCCGAGCTTGCAAGCCATCGTCTGCTGCTTCGTGCCGGTATGATCCGCAAGGAGGCCGCCGGTCTGTATTCCTATCTGCCGCTCGCTTGGCGCTCGATTCGTAAGATCGAGAACATCGTGCGCGACGAGATGGACGCCGCCGGCGCCCAGGAGCTCATGATGCCCATTATGGTCGATGCCGAGCTGTGGCGTGAGTCCGGCCGCATCGATGCCTATGGCAAGGAGCTCGTGCGCTTTGACGACCGTCATGGTCGCGAGTTTGTGCTGGGCCCCACGCACGAGGAGACCGTCACGGCCCTGGTGCGCAACGAGCTGCGCTCCTATAAGCAGCTGCCCGTCAACCTGTACCACATTCAGGACAAGTTCCGTGATGAGTTCCGTCCCCGCTTTGGCCTGATGCGCGGCCGTGAGTTCATCATGAAGGACGCCTACAGCTTCTCTGCCACGCAGGAGAGTCTGCAGGAGGAGTACGACAAGATGAAGCAGGCCTACGCCAACATCTGCGAGCGCTGCTACATCAAGGCTCTGCCTGTCGTCGCCGATTCTGGCGAGATCGGTGGCGATACCTCCGTCGAGTACATGGCTTTGGCTGACGCCGGCGAGGCTTCGCTCGTCTACTGCGACGATTGCGGCTTCGCTGCCGATGACGAGGCTGCAAGCACCAAGGTCGTCGTGACCGAGGGTCCTGGTGACGGTACGCTCACCAAGGTTGAGACTCCGGGCATGGGCACCATTGAGGCTGTTGCTAAGTTCTTTGGGTTCCCCGAGAACGGCACGCGCAAGTCGCTGGCACTCATCGACGCCGAGGGCAAGCC
This sequence comes from Collinsella sp., assembly GCA_037277825.1. Taxonomy (GTDB): domain Bacteria; phylum Actinomycetota; class Coriobacteriia; order Coriobacteriales; family Coriobacteriaceae; genus Collinsella. The sequence goes on along the minus strand of JAYBEF010000069.1, from coordinate 2,620 downwards.
GGTCGTGGCCATTGTTCCGGGCGATCACGAGCTCAACGATTGCAAGGCCGAGCACGTCTTTGGCAAGGGCTATCGCATGATGACCGACGAGGAGCTTCAGGCGAACGGTCTGCACAAGGGCTTTATCGGACCGGTTAACCTGCCCGATGGCATTCGTCTGGTGTGCGATGAGAGCCTGCGCGAGTCCAAGCAGTGGGCCTGCGGTGCCAACGAGGTCGATTATCACTTTACCGGTGCCTGCCCCGAGCGCGACTTTACCGTCGACGAGTGGGCCGATCTGGTCACCGTCGTCGCCGGCGATCCCTGCCCGCACTGCGGCAAGCCGCTCTCCGCTGCCCGCGGTATCGAGGTCTCCCAGGTCTTCCAGCTGGGCACCAAGTACTCCGAGGCCATGGGTGCCACCTTTATGGACGAGGACGGCAAGGAGAAGCCGCTCATCATGGGTTGCTACGGCGTGGGCGTGTCTCGCTCGCTCGCTGCCGTCGTGGAGCAGCACAACGACGAGCATGGCATCGTCTGGCCGGTCTCCGTTGCCCCGTACGAGGTTGCGGTGATTCCGCTCGACCCCAAGAAGGAGGAGTGCGCTACCGTTTGCGAACAGATCGTTGATGGCCTGTGCGCCGAGGGTATCGAGGTTGTCGTCGACGATCGCGATGAGCGTCCCGGCTTTAAGTTTGCCGACAATGACCTTATGGGCTTCCCGTATCAGGTGGTGCTCGGCAAGCGTGGCCTTAAGAACGGCACCGTTGAGCTCAAGGACCGTGCCACGGGCGAGCGCGAGGACGTGGCGATCGACGAGGTCGTCGCCAAGGTCGCCGAGCTTGTGAAGGCTGCCCGCCGTTAATCGGCGATTTCGCTTGTAGTTCGATATACGGGACGGCCCCGCATTTCTCCAGATAGGGGAGATGCGGGGCCGTCCTTTTATCTTGTCGGCGCGCTCAATCGCTAAAAGGAAAAACCCCACAGCCCATGCGAGCTGCGGGGTTTTCCTTTGTGCCTCCGATGCGAAATGAATCGCTCAGATATTACTGATAATCGACGACGTCGATCCAGTTCTTAAGGAACTCATCGTTCACGTTGCGCTTACGAGCGAGCTCGGAAGCGGCAACGATGCTCGTCCACTGACGCACGACCTGCATGGGCATGTCGGCGCGGTCGCAGTAGAGCTCCAGGTAGGCCTCGGCCTGATCCTTGCTGTTGAGGGCAAAGAGCAGGTAGGTGGTGGCAACGTCGGCAGCAGGGGAGCCCTGGGTGGCGTGTGCCCAGTCGCAGACGTACAGCTGACCGTCGTCGCCGACGATGACGTTGGAGGGGTTGAAGTCGCCGTGGCAAACCTTGAACTCCTTGGTCATACCGTCCAGACGCTCCTGAAGGTTGTAGCGCGTGGTGGCATTGAGCTGATCAAGGCTGTCGATCATGCGGGCGAACTTGTCGCGCTGACGGTTGAGCAGCGGGGAGGTGTAGCCGTGGATCTCGATCTGGAGGTCGACGAACATCTCGAGGTACTCACCGAAGCGCTGGGGCTCGGCAGTCATCTTCTCGGCAAGGGTAGTGCCCGGAACCTTCTCGGTCACGAGCGCCCAGCCGTTGGCGTTCTCGAGCTGGGAAACCTCGAGAGCCTTGGGGCTGCGGATGCCGCACTCATTGATGCGGGCAAGATTCAAAGCCTCGTTGAACACGTCGGAGACGGGCTTGGTCTCGTTAAAGACCTTGACGATCTTGTCGCCCAGGTCGTAAACGACCTTGTTGCCACGGCGGACGAGCTCGGTCTTGGAATCGGGTAGCAGCATGGTTGCATCCTTTCAACGATGCGATAGAAGCGACGGCGGGGGTGTGTGAAACACCCGTGCACCCCCGCCGTTAAAAACCGTGCTAGAACTAGCAGACGGCGTAATCCTGAGGCTCTCGGCCGTAGTAGGCGTCCAGGTAGAGCTCCTTGATCTCGCTCATGAGCGGGTAGCGCGGGTTAGCGCCGGTGCACTGGTCGTTGAATGCCTGCTCGGTCATCTCGTCGAGGGTGTCGAGGAAGTACTTCTCGTCAACGCCGTACTCAGCGATGGTGTGCTTGACACCGATGAAGTCGCAGAGCTCGGTGAGCTTGGTGATGAAGTTCTCGAAGACCTCACGGTCGTCCTTGCCGTCGATGCCGCAGTAACGAGCCATCTCGGCGTAGTTGTGCAGCGCGTTGGGGTAAGGATACTGAGAGAAGGTTCCCATCTTGACAGGAGCCTCGGCGGCGTTGTAACGCATGACGCGGGTCAGGATGACGGCGTTTGCGAGGCCGTGGGGCAGATGGTGGAAAGCGCCGAGCTTGTGGGCCATGGAGTGGTTGAGGCCCAGGAAGGCGTTACCGAATGCCATACCGGCCATGCAGGATGCGTTGTGCATCTCCTCGCGAGCGTGCGGATCCTTGGCACCGTTGGTGAAGGAGCTCGGGAGGTTCTCGAAGACGAGCTTTGCGGCGCGCTCGGAGAGGCCCTTGGTGTAATCGGAAGCCATGATGGAGACGTAGGACTCGATGGCGTGGGTCATGACGTCAATACCGGAAGCTGCGGTGAGGCCCTTCGGGGCGGTCATGCAGTTGTCGGCGTCGACGATAGCCATGTTGGGGAGCAGCGCG
>JAYBEF010000068.1:0-7363 GCA_037277825.1 Collinsella sp. | reverse complement strand
CGACAAACGCCACGATCCAGGCGACCGTCACTTGAAACGCGAACACGGCAACGGCGTAGCGCGCGCCCAGCTCGCTCTTGACGGCGCCGATGGCTGCCACACAGGGCGGGTACAGCAGCGTAAAGACCAGGAACACATAGGCAGTGAACGGCGAAAACATGGTCGACAGTGCCGCGGGCGAGGTCGCGCCCAAAAGCACCGTGAGGGTCGAGATGACACTCTCCTTGGCGATAAGTCCGGTGACGAGCGCCGTGGATGCACGCCAGTCGCCAAACCCAAGCGGCGTCAGCGCCGGCGCAATGATGCTGCCGAGACCCGCAAGCAGACTCTGCGACTGATCGGCGACCACATTAAAGCGGATGTCGAACGTCTGAAGGAACCAGATGACCACGGTAGCGGCAAAGATAATGGTAAAGGCCTTGGTAATAAAGTCTTTGGCCTTATCCCATGCCAGCATCACCGTCGTCTTGACGCTCGGCAGGCGGTAATTGGGCAGCTCCATGATAAACGGCACCGGGTCGCCCTTAAATGCCGTGCGGTTGAGTACCAAAGCCGCGATACAGCCAACCGCAATGCCGATCAGATAGAGCGAGACCATGGCGGGAACCGTCGCCTGTGGGAAAAACGCCCCGCACAGCAGACCATAGACCGGCAACTTGGCCGAGCAGCTCATGAACGGCGTGAGCATGACCGTCATCTTGCGGTCGTGCTCGGATGGGAGCGTACGGGTCGACATGATAGCCGGCACGGTGCAGCCAAACCCGACGAGCATGGGTACAAAGCTGCGGCCCGACAGGCCAAAACGACGCAGCACCTTATCCATGACAAAGGCGACGCGCGCCATGTAGCCCGAGTCTTCCAGAATGGAGAGGAACAAGAAGAGCACGACGATAATCGGCAGGAAGGTCAGCACACTGCCCACGCCCGTAAGCACGCCGTCGACAGCCAGCGAGCGCACCACGTCGTTGGTGCCGAACGCCTTGAGGCCCGCATCGGCCGAGGCGATGATAGCAGCGATACCGTCCTCCATGAGTCCCTGCAACGCCGCGCCGATCACGCCAAACGTCAGCCAAAAGACGAGGCCCATGATCACCAGGAACGCCGGAATGGCCGTGTAGCGACCCGTCAGGATGCGGTCGATCTTGACGGAGCGCACGTGCTCGCGGCTTTCGTGCGGTTTGACGACGCAGCGCCCGCACACGTCGCCGATAAAGCTAAAGCGCATATCGGCCAGCGCGGACAGGCGGTCGGTGCCGGCCTCGCCCTCCATCTGGGTAATGATGTGCTCGATGGCGTCGAGCTCGTTGCGATCCAGGTGAAGCGCCTCGGTCACCAGCTCGTCGCCCTCAACCAGCTTGGTCGCCGCAAAGCGCACCGGGATGTGCGCCGTCACGGCATGGTCCTCGATCAGGTTGGCAATGCCGTGGATGCAGCGATGCAGTGCGCCGCCGTCCGATCCATCGGGCGCACAGAAGTCCAGGCGACCGGGGCGCTCGCGGAACCGCGCCACGTGCAAGGCATGATCCACCAGCTCGCCGATACCCTCGTTGCGGGCAGCGCTAATGGGAACAACAGGCACGCCCAACAGGCTCTCGAGCAGATTGACGTCCACGGCGCCGCCGTTGGCCGTCACCTCGTCCATCATGTTGAGCGCGATGACCATGGGGCGGTCGAGCTCCATAAGCTGCAGCGTCAGGTACAGGTTACGTTCGATGTTGGTGGCGTCGATGATGTCGATGATGGCGTCGGGGTTTTCGTCCAAGATGAATTGGCGGCTGACGATCTCTTCGCCCGTGTACGGCGACAGGGAGTAAATGCCGGGCAGATCGGTAACGCTTGCCTCGGGATGGTTACGGATGGTGCCGTCCTTGCGGTCGACCGTCACGCCAGGAAAGTTACCGACGTGCTGGTTGGAGCCCGTAAGCTGGTTGAACAGCGTGGTCTTACCGCAGTTTTGGTTGCCGGCGAGGGCAAAATGCAGCGGTGCGCCCTCGGGCACGGCCGTTTTTGCCGCACGGGGCGAATACATCCCCTCGCCGAGTGCCGGATGCTCCGTCGTTCCGATTGCGGCGTTGGCGCGCGGACCGGTATCGGTGTCGTGCACATCCACGAGCTCAATGCGTGCGGCATCATCCTTGCGCAGCGTCAACTCGTAGCCACGCAGGCGAATCTCGAGCGGGTCGCCCATGGGGGCGTACTTCATCATGGTGACTTCGGTGCCCGGCGTTAGGCCCATGTCCAAAATATGCTGTCGGAGTGCCTGGTCGTCCGATGCCACCGATGCGACAACGGCGTCCTTTCCAATCTCGAGCGTATCGAGCTTCACGTCCGTGTTCCTCCCCCGGCGCCCACAGGGCGTTGCATTTATGTTCACCTTGGCTAACCGTTTGCCACGGCTAACCAATTTAACCATGCATGATAGCGCGAACACACAACGATGTTCAATCAGCAAATTGGCGCAATGGGGACAGGCAGGAGAGTTCAGGGCCATAGTTTCCCGATGAGGCCTCTTACGGAAAATGCATCCCGGAATCCCCGCTCGAAACGGGACGCGCTTTCCCAGTCGAGGCCCTATGGGAAACTGCGTCCCACCTTGAAAGGCAAAACTGGGGCGCAGTTTCCGGACGGGGCATCAAAAACGAAGTTGCGGTGGAATAGTTCCTGGATGGGCTGGTTGATGCCCCAGATAGGAACTATTTCACCGCAAGTTATTGAAGAGCTTGGATGCCGGGACTCTTACAGATGGCGCTCGAGGAAGCGGAAGGCCAGGCGGATCCAGGGACGGACCGCCACCTGCTTGTCCTCGTTGTCGACCGCGGTGTTGGCGTTGCCGAGCGAAAGGCCGTGACCACCCTGGTCGAAGACGTGCATCTCGCATGCAACGCCCTCCTCGGCCATGCGCTGCGCAAACGGGTAGACCTGCGCGATCGGCGCCGTCTTGTCGTCGGACACGCCCCACACAAAGGTCGGTGGCATCTGACGCGAAACATGCGTGGTGGGGCAGATGTCGGCCAGATGCTCGTCAGTTGCCTCGCCGCCCGTCACCATCGACAGGTAGTCGTTGAGCAAATCGCGCCCCGTCTTGCCGCCCGTCTTGGGCACACGCAAGTCAATGCGCGGATCGCGCGTCTGCATGTCGCGCACATAGGCAAAGTCGAGCAATGGATAGCCCAGCACCACGGCATCGGGACGAATGTCGTCCGGACGCGCCCCGGCAAGTGCCGCAAAGGGGCCGGTCTTCCACTGTGTTGCCAGCGAGGCGCAAATCATGCCGCCAGCAGAAAAGCCCACGACGCACACGCGCTTAGGATCGACATGCCACTCGTCGGCGTTGGCGCGCACCGTGGCGACCATCTTGGCAAGATCTGCCTGGGGGTGCGGAAAGCTCACGTCACCCGTAGAACTCGTGACATAGTTGAGCACAAAGGCCTGGTAACCGTGATCCAAAAACGCAAACGCCACAGGATCCTGCTCATGCGGAGCGATATGCGTAAACGCACCTCCGCCACAGATAATCACCGCGGGGCGGCGGCCATTCGGTTTATCGGGCAACGGCTCGGCACCCAAATACGTAAACGTCGCCGGATAATCCTCGGTCGGCTCCTCGCCCCACAGCGCATGGTTCTCGACAATCATATGTGCTCCCTTCGCGCAAATTATGCGCCCTTATTTTTCGCCTTCAAGCGTACCCCACTTGAACCCGTGGCGCAGAAACACTCCGGCAATAAGTTTCCCTTCAACTGATATATCACATAATCCCAGTTCAGAGGTATCGTTGAGCAGCGTAGAATAGGGGCGTTGACCAAGCCGCGAAACACATGTGAAACGTTTCCGGCAAACCAAACGCGCGATATGCGCCTATTTAAGTTGGAGGCAACTATGGGTCTGCTCGATTCGCTTAAGTCCACCTTCACCTCGACCGGCGAGGCGTCCGTTCCGCCCGCAGCAAGCTTCGCTACCCGCGAAGGCGTCATCTATGCCCCCGTCAACGGCGTGCTCGTCAACCTGAACGAGGTTCCCGACGAGACGATCGCCTCGGGCATGCTTGGCCAGGGCTATGGCATCGAGCCCATTACCGGCACCATCTATGCGCCCGCCAACGGCCGCATCGGTGCCACCACTGTCACCAACCACTCCATCGGCATGATCACCGAGGACGGCCTGCGCGTGTTCATCCATGTTGGCCTGGGCACCGTGGAAATGAACGGCAAGGGTTTTGCCCGCTTTGTCGAGATGGGTGATGTGGTCAAGGCAGGCCAGCCGCTCATCAGCTTCGACCGCGAGGCCATTAAGGCCGCTGGTCACGAGGACATCGTGACCGTCATCGTCTCCGAGCTCGATCGTCTTAAGAGCATCGACCATGTCGGCGAGTCTGGAACGCTTATCGGCGGCAACCCGCTCGTCAAGCTGGGCGACCCGCTGCTGGTTGCCAAGACCAAGTAGCCAGGCCCCACGCCACACAGCCAAAAGGCACCTCGTCAAGCGCCCGCGACCATTTGGCCGCGGGCGCTTTTCGTTTGAAAAACCATCCCGCCAATGCTTTATCTGTATAGCTCAAATGAGCCGAGCTGCTAGAATATCGAACTGTATGGATAACTATCATTCAACCGTTATGGGAGGATACGTGAACCGCACCAAAATCGCGCAGCTCTATGCCGATGCCGAGTCGCTCGGCGGCCAAACCGTCACCGTCGCCGGCTGGGTCAAGTCCGTCCGCGACATGAAGAACTTTGGCTTTGTTACGCTCAACGACGGCAGCTGCTTCCGCGACCTGCAGGTCGTCATGAACCGCGAGGCACTCGACAACTACGACGAGATCGCCCATCAAAACGTCTCGGCCGCACTCATTTGCACCGGCACCGTCAAGCTGACCCCCGATGCGCCCCAGCCTTTCGAGCTTTCTGCCACTTCCATCGAGGTCGAGGGCACGAGCGCCCCGGATTACCCGCTGCAGAAGAAGCGCGCAACCGTCGAGTTCCTGCGCACCCAGCAGCACCTGCGCCCGCGCACCAACCTGTTCCGCGCCGTGTTCCGCATTCGCTCTGTCGCGGCTGCCGCCATCCACCGCTTCTTCCAGGAGCAGGGCTTTGTCTACGTCAACACCCCCATCATCACCACGAGTGACTGCGAGGGCGCCGGCGAGATGTTCCGCGTGACCACGCTCGACCCCAAAAATCCGCCCCTCACCGAGTCCGGCGAGGTCGACTGGAGCCAGGACTTCTTTGGCAAGCATGCAAGCCTCACCGTGTCCGGCCAGCTCAATGCCGAGAACTTTGCCATGGCCTTTGGTGACGTGTACACCTTTGGCCCCACCTTCCGTGCCGAGAACTCCAACACCACGCGCCACGCCGCCGAGTTTTGGATGATCGAGCCCGAGATGGCCTTTGCCGACCTTAACGACTACATGGACAACGCCGAGGCCATGCTCAAGTACGTCCTTAAGGACGTTATGGCCACCTGCCCCGACGAGCTCAATATGCTCAACAAGTTTGTGGACAAGGGTCTGCTCGAGCGCCTGGACCATGTCGCCAACTCCGACTTTGCCCGCGTTACCTACACCGAGGCCGTCGAGATCCTGGAGCAGGCAGTCGCCGACGGCCACAAGTTCGACTACCCCGTGAGCTGGGGCATCGACCTGCAAACCGAGCACGAACGCTTCCTGACCGAGGAGCACTTTAAGCGCCCGACCTTCGTGACCGACTACCCGGCTGAGATCAAGGCATTCTACATGCGCATGAACGAGGACGGCAAGACCGTCGCCGCCGCCGACTGCCTGGTTCCCGGTATCGGCGAGATTATCGGCGGCTCCCAGCGCGAGGAGCGCCTGGATCTGCTCGAGGCCCGCATCAAGGACCTGGGCATGAATCCCGAGCAGTACAAGTACTACCTTGACCTGCGCCGCTACGGTTCCTGCAAGCACGCCGGCTACGGTCTGGGCTTCGAGCGCTTGGTCATGTATCTGACCGGCGTGGGCAACATCCGCGACGTCCTGCCGCACCCGCGCACCGTGGGCAACGCCGACTTCTAATCGTCGGACGCTAGCTCGCGTCGCCACACGCCAACGCTCATCGCACAAGCGTCTCTCGACATCGGTCGAGAGACGCTTTTTTTTCAACAGCATCCGTCAAGCTTTTGGCAAGTTTTTGGTCAGTTGAGTAGGGCTGTTGAAAACTCAACCCGCCGTTTGCCGACGACTACCGACCGCCCAGAGCGCCCTGCGCCCCTGGGAAAGCCCCGCGTCCTAGGCTCCATACCGTCGCCACCCAAAACGGAAAGGACGTGGGCACGATGACCGAAGCCGCTGTTGAAACCTACGACACCACGACGAGAGGCGCCGCCTCGATGGCAGCCTATCGCGCCGTTCGCATCCTGCAGCTCTTGAGCGAAAACACCGGCGAAGACAAGGCCATACTTTCCGATGAGCTGATCCGGCGCCTCTCCCATCCCGACGACCCCGCCCGCATGCCCATCTCGGCGGCGCGGCGCAGCATCTACACCGCCATCTCCGCGCTTCGCCATGCCGGATACGAAATTGAGTACAAACGCGGCGTGGGCTACAAACTTCTTACCCGCCCGCTCACCGATGAAGAGATCATCCGGCTCCACGGTATGGTCATGCGCAACCGCTCCACGCCTATCGCTATCCGCAAGAGCATGGCGCAGCACTTAGTTGCCATGGCGAGTGCCGACGTTCGCGGCTACCTCGATACACCCGAACCCGTTCCGAGCGCAGGCAGCAAGGCTACCAAGGCAACACGCACGCCCATCAAGCGCATCGACACGTGCGAGCTCGTCGAGCAGGCCATCGACCATGGAACCACGGTGAGTTTTGATATTTCGAGCGTCACGGCACGTGGCGAAACCGAAGTAGCACGGATGACACTCCGCCCCTTTGCCATCAGGCAGCGCGATGGCATCTCGTATTTGCTGGGAACGGTCTATGACGCCCGAGGTGCCGATGACACGCTGCGCACCGTAGAGATTGGCCGCATGAGAAACGTCACCACACGTCTCCTCGACGGCAAGAAGCTCTTCGCCGCCCTCGACGAGGAGGACGACGCCTCCTCCGCCGCATAAGACCCTCCGCCGCCCATTCGACTACCCGTACCGCCCATCCGATTCTGTATTAAAAAACCCGCCAGGCTGTTGTAAAAATGGACATCAGCGCTACTATAGTTCCACTTGCACTTTGTCCCAGTGCAGTGTTTCCAGCCATTTTTATACTGGGGGTAATGATATGAAGGACATCACCATCAGTCGCAGGAGCCTTCTGGTCTCCGCCGGCCTGCTCGCGCTCGCCCCGCTCGCCGGATGCGGCGGCAACTCTGGTTCCGGCTCTGCTGCCGCCGGTTCCGACTACACC
>JAYBEF010000067.1:0-43152 GCA_037277825.1 Collinsella sp. | reverse complement strand
GGCTGTTGGGTTCAAGACGCTCCTTGTCCATCGTGTACCTCCTTATCTTCGTTTCGGAGGCACCCGACGCCGCAGGCGTCTTTCACGCATGTCCATCCAAAGCCCAGCGAAAGACCTCCGAAAGACCTTCGCAGGGGCTCTGTTCGGGCAGGGGCGCGAAATGGGCTCAGCACAGCCCACCGAAAGACCTCGAAAAGCCCTTCAAAGGTCGGTGCGCTGTTGCTGATCCTACTTCGCGGTATTCCGGAGCATCTGGGCAAAAAACGAGGGGAGCACCCGTTATACGGATGCTCCCCTCGTTCGGGAAACGGACACCTGCACGCAACCGGAGGGAGCGCGCGGGTCTGTGAGGGCTATGCCCGAACACAGTACGTGCCGTTATGGTTTCGTCGTTACTGGCGAGCACCGCACGAACCGCAATACACGTAGTCCACGTAGTCCTCGTAGTAACCGTGGTCTTCCTGATGGGAACCGACCTGAACCTGCACGGTCTTTTCGATGTTCTGGTAGCTGGAGTAATCCACGCCGTTGTACAGGCCGTTCTCGTCGGCGTTGCGCAGGGCGTTGACGATGATGGCATTGAGGTCGTCCCGCGTGAATCCGTTCTCGAACCAGTACTCCGGTCCTTTTGCGATGTATTGGCCGGGAGTGCCGGTTGGGACATAGAAACGCGCTCCGTAGACTGTCTGCGTCTCGTAGTCGGGGACCGTCACCATGTTGGATACCCACCTCTGCGCGGTGTGCTGTGTCCACGAATGCTGGTGGGCAGGCGTGCTCGGCTTGTCGGAACCGCCGGCGTTTCCAGAGTTGGAGTTTCCGGTGTTGGGGCCGGAAGCGTTGGCGTTTCCGCCGGAAGGCTTGTCGGCGGGCTTGCCGATGGTGTCGGCGGGCTTGCCGTCGATATCGACACCCTCATCGGCCTTGGATGCGTCCTCCTTCGTCTCGTCGGAGACGTTCGGGTTGGCGCTCACGTTGCCGTCGAGCTTGCCGAGGATGGCCTTTCCGCTATCGCCCTTCAAGGTCTCGTCACCCTTCTTGATGGCGTCCTTGGTCTTGTCGACGATGTTCGCAAGCATCTCGTCCGTGACCTTGTCGGCGGGAATCTGCGCCATAAGGCAGTTGACCGCAGGTGCGGTCTTCGCGTCGGCGTCGACGGTGATGTCGACGGGAGCGCCCGTGTCGTAGATGTCGAAGGCGGAACCGTCGGAGTTGACGGGGCTGACGAAGCTCACGGTGTAGTCGCCCTCGGCGAGTTCGACCGTGGAAGTGCCCTTGTTGCCGTCGGCATCGGGGGTCACCGCGTGGTAGAAGTCCACATCGTTGCCCTCGATATGGGCGATGGCGGGCGTGGAGTTCTCGTCCCAGCCGTGGTCGGCCGTGACGCTGAGGGTCACATCGACGGTTCTTGACTCCTGCTGTTCTGGTTGTTGCTCGGACGTTGCGAGCGCCCCACTTGCCACGGCTATCGCAACAACGATCGCAACAACGATCGCAGCGGCTATCGCTGCGACTTGGGGCTTATGCGAGCGCGCCCACTGGGATAATCCGTTCATTATCCATCCCCCTTTCTTTCATGGTGGTTTCGAGTTGCCTCGTTATGTCAACCGCGTCATTACTTAGCGCTTTCCCATCGCGCGAGCCATCCAGTCGAGGTTGCTGTTCGCACTGGCGGTATTTGCGTTAATCTGCTGAGCCTGATTGAGAATCTGCCCCTGCATGAACAGATTGCCCAATTGCAGCATATTCCCGATTCTTTGCTGGTTGAGAATCTGCTGCTGCCCAGCCTCCATGCGGCGCTGGTGCATCTCGGTCTCATAGAGGTTAACCATCTCCTGTACGGTGGTGACGCGATGGTTGCGCACGGCAGTAAGGAAGAAATCCACGGCTTCGATGCTGTCGTAATCCATGGGGTACCACGGGGCGACCTGCGAAGCCCATTGCTGCTGTACGGCGAAAATCTCCTGCTTGGTTTGCTCGATGCTCTGGGCTAGGGCTTGGTTGTTGACTTCAACTTGTTGGTTGCTTTGGTCAATCGCGGCATTTATCTGGGAGCGGCTTTTGTCCGCCGTCTTCGCTATGACCTTGTATAGAATCGCACCGATGATAGCTGAGACGATGAGGTTCACGATATTCCAAACCGCCAATTGAAGCTCCGTGCCTCCCATTGAGAAGAACGGAAGGGTAGGGAGATACGTTATTGCCTTAAGTGGCGTGCTCGTGATAAGCGTGAACGCGATAAGGAAGCCCCCGATTGCGTAGAGAACAGGGTGCCTTTTAGTCTTCTTTTCCGTCTTGGTGGCAAACTGAGTGGTGAGTTGGTTGATTCGTCCCTGAAGGTCAACCACCCTATGCATCAAATCGTGCGCCGTGGCAACGCCTGGCAACAAATTTGCCTGTTCCTCCATGTTCGCTCCTTTCTATTTCACGGATATAGCCCGAGCTGCCATCGGGCTATATCCGTGCGTATCGATTGCCTAGTCCACCTCTATCCCTTCGGTATCGGGGGTGTCCCACGTGAAGCCCGCGTGCCCCTCGTTCACGACGGTGGCGAGGCCGGAGTAACCGCCGAAGGTCGTGCCATAGACGGTCTGGGTGGTCGAGTAGGTGGGTGAACAGAGTTCGATGGATTTTTTGGTCGAGCCGAACGCGCTGTCGGGAATCTCGGCATTATTGTCCCAACCGTAGTCAACTAAAATGCGAAAGCGTGTTCTGTCGCTTGTTAGGTCGTTTTCATCCACATTGATGTTTGCTTGGTAGAAGGAGAACTTTGCGAGCTGGAAAACAAGCGACTCGTTCGCCGCCGCATTACCGCTGCCATCTGTTTCGAGACGGAGCGTATAGGGCTTCGCCTCGGGTTCTTGATAGGCGGCAGCTTTATTGAATGCCTGTCCTTTGTTTGCAGCGTCGAGAGCATCCTGCGTGTTGTCCAACGTGGTCTGGTACGTCTCGACGACCTGGGCTCGGTCTTCCTCGGGCACATTCTCGATGCCATAGTCTCCGTAGTAGCCTATCGAATCGTACGTACCGGCGTCCGCCTCTGCCTTCAATGTGTCATAGCATGGCTGCCACGCTTGGATAGCTTCATCGGTAGCATCGATTGCCGCCTGCTTCGCAGCATTGAAGGCTGCTTCGTCCTGCTGCTTCGCCAGCTCGATGATTTCATCGTCGGACAGACCGTCGAGGTCGCCGAAGGTCAGGCTCTTGCACTGGTAGCTCGCAACGTTGCCGTTCCCGTCGAAGGATAGGACTTCCTCGATTGCCACGTCCTTTCCTATCTGCTTGTCGCCGTCGTAGACCATCCACACGCCCGCCTGGCCGAAAGCCTGCGAAGCAGGCACGGGCTCGCTCGCGTTCTTGACGCCTTCGCCTGAACCGCTACATCCAGCCAGCCCAAAGCCCGCTATGGTAACCGTTCCGATGCCGAGCAGCTTCAGGGCGCTCCTTCTCGTGTACTGCTTCATGTTTAATCCTCCTATGTTTCAGTTCCCGTATCCCTCGGCGCAGTACTGCGCTTGTCAGAAAACTATAAGCCTATAGGCAATAATTAGCCTATACAGTTTATTATAGTTGAGAGCAATCGCCCATACGATTCAAGATGACTTGTTTTGTATAGGCGGTGATTGAATGAGATACTTCGAGATAGGCCAGCGTATACGGCGCTACCGCAAGGCGTGCGGGTTGTCGCAGGAGGCGCTGGCGGGAAGGGCAGGAATCTCCATCACCCATATGAGCCACATCGAGACAGGCAACACGAAGCTTAGTCTTCCTGTTCTCAGTAAGATTGCAGAGGAGCTATCTGTAAGCGTAGACGCCCTGTTGACGGATACATCGAAACCCGATAAAGCGGCGCTTTCTGCGGAAGTGCAGGAAATTCTTGACTCGTTCGAGGTCGATGAGCTGCCTGTAGCAATTGAGGTGCTTCGGGCGCTGCGAGATGCGATGGCGAAACGACGGAATGAGAGTTAATTAGAGCCCTTAGAAGTTGCAAAAAAGTTGCAACTTGACTAAACGAAAAGGACAAACCACTCATTTATGAGGCGGTTTGTCCTTACTGTCAGATGTTCCCGTGGCAAATAAACAGTACGTGCTGCATATGATGGTTCCTTTCTGGGCGGTCGCGCGGGGGTTACAGACTGCCCTTGAGGCAGTTTGCTCCGATAAAGCCCGCTGCGTACAAGGGGAGATGGCGCAGCTTGCGTCCGTCATCGGTTTCGCTGCGGGCAAAATTGTTCTCGGACAATATGTAGGCATACGGCGACCGGGCTTTTTCCATAAACGACCCGAGCGTTCTCGCGCGCACGTTGCGTGCGGATTTTACCTCGACGGGAACGATCTCCATACGGTCGGTCTGAAGTAGAAAATCGAGCTCGCCGTTCGTCTTCCAAGACGACGGTGGCATCCAGTAATACGTCTGCAAACCATTGCCCGAAAATGCCTGCATGACCGAGTTCTCCGCCAAGGCACCTCGAAAGTCGGAAGACAGCGCAATGGCGGAATCCTCTTTGAGGTCGAGCCAGAGTCGCGGGTTGATACCGAGTTTGTAGAACATGAGGCCCGTATCGAGAAGATAGACCTTAAAGAAGCTCCCGTCTTCGTCGTCGAAGGGGACGAGGGGAGGTTCGATGCCTTCGGTCAGGTTGTTGACCGATATGATGCCGGCGCCCTCGAGCCAGTCGAGTGGCTCGATGAGCTTTGAGCGTCGGCCTCCGCGTTCGACCTCGGAGTACTTGAATTTCTTGGTTGAGGATCGTAGCAGCTGGGATGGAATGGAGCGCCAGACCTTGCGCGCTGCTACGCCGCTGATCCCGTTTTCGGGGTCGGTCATATCGGCGGTGTAGGTCTCGTCGATTTCGCGCTGCTCGACGCGCGCGTCTTCGATGGAAAGCGTCTTGCGATATGCGTTGACGGCGGCGGGCATGCCGCCCACGATTTGGTATCGATGAAACAGGTTGAGCGCGGCTTGGTGTGCGGCGTAGGTCTCGAGCGTGTCGGCGTGGGCACGAACGGCATCGGCCATCTGCTCCTCGCCGAGCGCCCAGAGAAACTCCTCGAACGACATGGGATGCATGGTCTCTTGGCGGACGCCACTGGGAAAAGGCAGCTTGCGCTTGCGCGTGGCGACGCCGAGCTGACTGCCGGTCGCGCATATGCGCCAGCCCGAACCCGAGAAAAAGCGAAGCGAGTTGAGCGCCCGTTCACAGAGTTGAACCTCGTCAAACAGGATGAATGCGGTTTCTTTGCGAATGGGGGTGCGTTTATAGTCTGAGATTCGTGCCACGATGGTGTCAACGTCGTCGGTGGGGCAGTCGAACAGCGGGGCAATCAGCTCAAGATCGGTCTGAAAGTCGAGTTTGACAAACGCATCGCCGGCGATTCGTCTGCCGATTTCCTCGGCAGCGTACGTTTTGCCCACGCGTCGTGCGCCACGGATGAGGAGGGGGCGCGAGGCGTCCTTTGTCGCCCATGATTCGATAACGGATTCGATTGATCTGCGCATGGGGCTGCCTTTCCAATTTCATGTACTTCAAATACATAGTTTAGTACGATTTCGTGTACTTGAAATACACGAAATCGTGGAAAAACGTGTATTTCAAGTACACGAAATTGAACCGCTGGAGCCTGCGGGCGGATAAACACTGCTCGTATGGTGTGGTTTTCATCGGACGCCCGCCGCGCTGAGCTGTACTTGCGCCTGCCTCGATCCCACCCCTATGCCTGCATCGAAGATTGTGCTGCCCGCTTGCGCTCCCAGCGTGCCAGCTTGATCGTCACTAGCGTGAGTATCCAGGCTACGAGCGAGAATGCGGCGCCAACCGCGCCCACGTAGGCAATGCCAATCCCGCTTACCACGGCGCCGCCCACCGCGGTGCCAAACGAAATGCCAACGTTAAATGCCATGGGCTCCACCGAACTCGCGAGCACCATCGATTTGGGATGGCGGCTGCGGGCCACGTCCATAAAGTGCGTGATGCACGAGACCGAAAACAGGTACATGAGCATCGCCAGGCTAAAGACAAAGACAAGCGCGAGGGGCATGGTGCCGCCAACGGCAAACAGCCCAAACAGAGCCGCGGCCTGGAGCACAAACGTCACGAGCAGCGCCCTCATGCCAAAGCGCGCATCGATCCATCCGCCCAGGATGTTCGAGATCAGGCAGAACACGCCGTAGGCCATAAGGGTGGTGCTCGCCTGAACGGTGCCCATGCCCAGCACCTGCTCCAGATAGGGCGTCACGTAGCCGTAGAACACATAGACCGAGCCCACGCCAAACAAGAAGATGAGCATGCCGGTGATGATGCTCGGCTCGCGCAGAAGCCCCGCCTGCTCGCGGAAGGTGGCAGGCTCGTCGGTTTGTCCGGCGCGCGGCATAAACGCCACGAGCGCGGCGCAGATCAGAACGGCGAAGGTCAGCGTGCCGTACATGGCAACGTGCCAGTCGAGCGTGTCGGCCACAAACTTGCCGATCGAGGTCACAAAGACCATCGCCACGGAGAATGCGCCGTACACCACCGAGATAGCGAGTGAGGTCTGCTGCGGGGACAGCAGCTCGGGGATATACGTCACGCCCACGGCGAGCAGTGCGCCCGAGACGGAGCCCAAGATGATGCGCGAGGCAAACAGCACTTGGAAGTTGGGCGCCAACGCCATGACAAGATTACCGAGTACAAAGACAATGCTGTAGCACACGAGTAACTGGTAACGGCGGAAGCGTCCCGTGCTGAGCGCAAGCGCCGGCGTTGCGATGGCGTAGACGAGCGCGAACACGCTGATGAGTTGGCCTGCGGTGGCAAGTGAGATGCCGAGCTCCGTCGCCAGGTCGCTCTCGATGCCGATGACCACGAACTCCGAGCAGCCGAGCGAAAAGCCTAACAACACGAGCAGCGCTAGGCAGAGGTTGGTGCGCGCGGGGGAAAGCGCGGCAGCGGTTGATGCTGTTGTGGACGAGGTTGCGGTGGTCAAGGCGGTTGCTCCCATGTTGCGTTATATGAGCTAGATTCAGTCTCTGCAACTCTAGCAGAATACGACAAGAAGCAGCGCCTTTGTCACGGTCTGCGCTTGCCTGTATAGTCGCAATACAGGCGAAGATGGTCTCAGGTACATCGCGGGCGACAGGAGATCCCATGGGTATGCACACGACAAAGGTTGCAGTGGGCGAGGGCAAGTTTACGCTCGAGGCCCAGCTGACGGTGACGCCGCGAGGCATGGCGGTGTACGCCTGCTCGCCGGAGTTCGCACACCTGGGCGCCACGGCGCAGGCCATTCCGCGTCCCGAGCCCGGACGCACGGCGACTGTGAGCATCCTTGCCGTTCCGTGCCATCGCGACGAGATCCCGGCGCACGACATTGCGGCGGCGCTCGCTACGCGCTTTGGTGTGCCGGTAACCGCAAGCATGGGTTTTCATGTTGAACAGGCGAGCAAGGACGACTTGCAGCGCGTGCTCAATACCACGAAGGAGCTCATCGTCGCGCTCGAAGAAACCGCGGCCCGCATCTTGCGCGCCGGCTGGGATGAGGGCGGTGCGGGTGCCGAGGTCGTGGCGGTCGATGCCGCGACGGGCAAAGCGCTCGCTCCCGTCGATCGCATCAAAGCTCATACCGGCGAGGGTATCCTGCACCAAGCATTCCTGACGCTTCTGGTCGAGGGCCAGGGCGAAAACATGCGCCTGCTGCTCTGTCGCCGCAGCCCGCTCAAGCGCCTGTGGGGCGGGGTGCTGGCCGATAGCTGCGCCGGCCATCCGCTCCCGGGGGAGGGCGTCGCCGCCGCGACGGCGCGTCGCATCAACGAAGAGCTCGGCATCATGCGCGAGCCGGACGAGCTCAAGCATCTGGGGCACGTGGTGTACCGCGAGGATCACGGCGACGGCCGCTGTGAGTGCGAATGGTGCGAGGTCTACCTGGCCCGTGTTAAGCCGGGCGAGCTGCACATCAACCAAGAGGAAATATCGGAAGTACGCCGCGTGGCCCTCTCCGAGCTCGACGGCTATCTGCAAGGTCATCCCGAGCAGTTGGCCCCCTGGCTCCGCGAGGCCCTCAGCGATCCGTCTATCCGCACGGCCCTCGCCATGTAATCGCTGCCCAAACCATCACAACATTCGATGAAAATCTCGAAAACGAGGAAAAGCGTCGAATGTTGTGACGCTTTTCCTGTCTGTGCCGGCGAGCTCCCGTGTCATCTGGGGGTATAAGGCTAGCAAGTGTTTATTTGCGAGGCCAAGGGGGCGCCCCGTATGGATATCGATAACTTTGAATGGTGGTATAGCGAGGGCGAGGCTCCGGACGAAGAGTGGGACGAGCCCGCGCCGTGTGACGTGTCGAGCGACGAGGACGAGACCGGCAACGATGCCGGTGTCGAGCCTGAAGCCGCCTCCGATGCCGCCGAACCCCTAACCTTTGAACAGGCTTGGGCCCAGGCCGAGGCCGACGAGGCGAAGGCCGATGCCACGGCCACGCTCGGCGAGCCGGCTGATATGTCGATCTCGCCGGCAAAGACCCCACAGCCGCGCCATACCATCGACCCCGGCAGCACGGCATCCTTCAGCATACTCGACGTGCCCGCGCAGGGTGCCCAGGCGCCCGCCCCCACCCATCGCCCCAACCTGGCTCGCGAGGAAGACGCGGGCCGTCGCTCTCCGCTCGGCCCCATTCTCATCGCCTTTATGGCCGGCGTCATCGCTTGCTCGGCGATCGGCGGCATCTGGGGTCATGTCGAGCAGCAGCGCCAAGACGCCGCCAAGGTCGAGATGTCTGTCGAGCAATCGCTCAGCCGCACGCGCTCGGTGCATGTATCGGTCGAGGTCAAGGACGGCGCGACGTGGGACACCGCGCGCGGCGACAGCCAGATGCTCGTCCATATCGTGGGTCGCACGCTCAAGGGGCAAGCGATCGACGAGTACCAATACGTCAATTCCGAAGGTGACGGCATCGAGCTCAAGCCCGGCGACTACGAGCTCACGGTCGATGAGCCGCCCGTCGCCACCGACGGCACGCGTTACCGTGCCTCAAAGCGCATGGTTCCGGTGAGTTTTAATTCACAGGCGCCCGATACGGTCGATAGCACGCCGCAGGGCGGGTTTGACCTTTACGCTATTGCTCAATAACTGCACCTGTCGCTCAACCCCGCTGCCAAGAGTGGGACAATAGCCCTCGACACCGTTGTTTACTATTGGAGGAAGTAGCATGTCCACCGTCACTACCATCAAGCGCGGCGGCCTCATCGCGGCCATCGATTCCATGGGCGCCCAGCTCACGAGCCTTGCCCTCAACGGCAACGAGTATCTGTGGCAGGGCGACCCGGCCTTTTGGGGCAAGCATGCGCCTATCCTGTTCCCCATCGTGGGATCGCTGCGCAACAACATGGCGACATCTGCGGCCGGCACCTGCGAGATGCCGCGCCACGGACTCGCTCGCATCGTCGAGCACAAGTTGGTCGAGGTTTCGGAGGACGGCTCCTCGGTAACGTACGAGATCACTGACACGCCCGAGTCGCTCAAGGCGTTCCCGTTCCACTTTAAGCTCAACATGACCTATGCCCTGACCGGCGACGCCACGCTCACGCAGACCTTTGCCGTCACCAACACCGGCGACGTGGCCCTGCCGTTCTCGGTGGGCGGTCATCCTGCATTCAACGTGCCCGCCCCCGGTGCCGAAGACGAGGCGTTCGAGGATTACGAGCTGGCGTTTACCGAGGCTTGGACTAACGAGGCTCCCATCATCACGCCCGACGGTCTTATGACGTTCGAGGGTAGCTACAAGGCTCCCGATAACTCGGACGTGCTGCCCATTACGCACCGCAGCTTCGATAACGATGCCATCATGTTCACCGATACCCCGGGCTCCACGCTCACGCTGCGCGGTCGCAAGTCGGGCCACGGCGTCAAGATCGACTTTGAGGGCTTTAAGTACATCGGCGTGTGGTCTGCCGCCAACGACGCCCCGTTTGTGGCGCTCGAGCCCTGGACCGGTCACACCACCATGGACACCGAGGACGACGTTTTTGAGCACAAGGTCAACACGATCACGCTGGCGCCGGGCGAGACGGACAAGCGCAGTTTTAGCGTTACCTTGCTCTAGAGGTTCCGCCGCTCGGTCGATGCTGCGCGTCGTCCAGAGCGACAAGTTGTCATTCAAAAGGCAAGGCATAGACCTTCTGGTCATGCCTTGCCTTTTTCATGCCACTTGTTCGCTCTGGACGTCGCTCGCCGGCATTGCCAAAACATCGGCGTCCCCAATGACTACCGCGTGTCTATTAATTTTTCGAGCTTGTGCTGCGCTGCTAGTTGCTGGCGTATATCCTGTTAAGTCGTCAGCATACGATTCAACAGGGAAGGCAGATTATGCATTCTCCCCATCAACGCGACGCGCATCCACAGCCGGTGTGCAGCCGTCGTATCTTCTTGGGTAGCGCTCTCGCTGCGAGCGCTTCCGTCGTCGCCGGCGCGCTCGCCGGCTGTCAGCGCCCGTCCACGCTCAAGGTGGTTCAGCCCACGACGGGCGGCGGTCGCGACGACCTGTCCGATTCCGTGATCGGCAAGGACAAGATCCGCATCGGCATGGAGGCGGCCTACGCCCCGTACAACTGGCAGGTCTCCGAAGCCAGCAAGTACACTATCCCCATCGACAACGTGCAGGGCGCCTATGCCGATGGTTACGACGTGCAGATCGCCAAGATCGTCTGCAAGGCCCTCGGTGGCGAGCCCGTCGCCGTCAAGCAGGGCTTCTCGGGTCTTATCGATTCGCTCAACAACGGCCAGATCGACCTCATCATTGCCGGCATGAGCGCCACGCCCGAGCGCGAGGAGTCCGTCGGCTTTTCCGACCCGTACTTCATTGGCTACTTTGGCCTGTTCGTAAAAGAGGGCTCGCCCTACCAAAATGCGACCAAGCTCAGCGACTTTAGCGGCGCAACGGTCCTCGGCCAAAAGGACACCATGCTCGATACCGTCATCGACGAGATCCCGGGCGTTGTCCACAAGAACCCGGTCGATTCGGTCCCCACGGTGTTTTCGAACCTGCTGCAGGGCACCTGCGACGCCGTGACCTACAATACCGAGAACGAGAAGGGCTATATGGCCCAAAACCCGGGTATCGTGCCGATTCGATTTGCCGAGGGCGAGGGCTTTAAGCAGGAGGTCACGGCAAACGTCGGCTGCCGCAAGGGCTCGGACAAACTGCTTAAGCTCATCGACAAGACACTCAAGGGCATTAGCCAAGAGGAGCGCGACCAAATGTGGGACGCGTGCCTCGACCGTCAGCCGGCATAGGGAGGCAGCATGAAAACCATCAATCGCCTGGCCTCCTTTATCAAGGCAGACCACCGTTATGTATACCTGGGCACGAGCGTCATCGCGGCGCTCGGCCTGGCGTTTAGCCAGCGCAACCCCACGCCGATGAGTTTCTTGGCGCCTACGGGCGTGTTCCAAGACTGCCTCTGGGCAATCCTTTGGGCCTGGCTCGTCGTGTCGGCGGCGGCGCTGGTCACCAAGCTCATGCACTGGAACGACTATCGCGAAAAGTCGCCGTTCGCATCCGAGCGCTGCCGTCGTGGCGCACGCCTGGGCAGCTACGTCGTGGTCGCCATCGCGGCGATCTTTTTCGTGGACCGCTGCGTCATGTCGTTTATCGACCTGGTGCAGGTGAGCATTGTCTCGGATTCCAACCCCAGCGACTTTTTGTCGAGCCTGGTCTACATGACCTACAAGAGCGGTGACTTCTTCATTCGCGGTATCGAGATCACCATCGCGCTTGCCACCTTCGGCACCGTCATCGCCTTTTTCCTGGCGCTGCTTTTCGTGTTCCTGCGCATCCAGACGTTCGACCGTGTGGACAACGATCTCACGCGTTTCTTTAAGAGCATCGGCCGCGGCTTTGCGACCGTTTACTCCACCATCGTGCGCGGCACGCCCATGATGGTCCAGGGTCTGCTCATCTATTACGCGGGCTTTACCGTCCTGCGCAGCATGGGCTTCGAGACCGCCCAGGCCAACCAGATCTGGAGCACCTTCACTGCCGGCCTCGTCACCATTTCGCTCAACTCCACCGCATACATGATGGAAGTCCTGCGCGGCGGCATCGAGTCCATCGACGCCGGCCAGGCCGAGGCGGCGCGTTCGTTGGGTCTGTCGCAGTGGCAGGCCATGCGCAAGGTCGTGTTCCCCCAGGGCATTAAAAACGCGATCCCCGCACTCACCAACGAGCTCATCATCAATATCAAGGATTCGTCGGTGCTTTCGGTCATCGGCGTGTTCGACCTCATGTACGCCACCACCACCGTCGCCGGCGTGTACTACCGCCAGATGGAGGTCTACTGCGTTGCACTCGTGGTCTACCTGATCCTGACGCTCGTGGCGAGCCGCCTGCTCGAGGCCTTTGGCAAAAAGCTCGGCGCCGAGGCCCCGGCCACGCTGCCCAGCTCCAACTAGGCTCAAGACGAGGAGAATCATCATGGCAGATACCGCCACTACCGGCGCTGCGGCCGCCGCGCAAAACCAAGAGCCGCTCATCCGCGTCGAGGGCCTGCGCAAGAGCTTCGGCTCGCTCGAGGTACTCAAGGGCATCGACCTCGCTGTCAATCCCGGCGAGGTCGTCACCATCATCGGCGCCTCGGGCTCGGGCAAGTCGACCTTCTTGCGCTGCCTCAACCTGCTCGAGACCCCGGACGCGGGCCATATCTGGTTCCACGGCCAGGACCTCACGGCCGAGCGCTGCAACATCAATAAACTCCGCGAGGACATCGGCATGGTGTTCCAGGGCTTTAACCTGTTCAACAACATGGATGTGCTCGACAACTGTACCCTCGCGCCCGTCACGCTCAAAAAGATGAGCAAGGCCGAGGCCGAAAAGGTCGCGCTAGAGCATCTGGCAAGCGTGGGACTCGAAAAGTTCGCACACGCCGCCGTGGGTCGCCTGTCCGGCGGCCAAAAGCAGCGCGTGGCCATCGCCCGCGCTCTGTGCATGAACCCGCAAATCATGCTGTTCGACGAGCCGACCTCTGCGCTCGACCCCGAGATCGTGGGCGAGGTGCTCGAGGTCATGCGCAAGCTCGCCGCCGACGGCATGACCATGGTCGTCGTCACGCACGAGATGGCTTTTGCCCGCACGGTGTCCGACCGCGTGGTCTTTATGGACAAGGGCGTGGTGCTCGAGGACGCCGCGCCGGCTGAGCTCTTCGGCAATCCCAAGCACCAGCGCACCCGCGAGTTCCTCTCGCGTTATCTCAACGACAAATAATGCAAGCGAACGTGGCAAAGGGACCGCCTCTTTGCCACGTTATTTTTGGAGGAAGGCATGGCCGAGGTTTGGCGCTTCTTTGCGCACGAGGATGATTTTGCCGATATCGATGAGGTCGGCGCGTGCGAGCGCCTGGGCCGCGTGCTGTCGTTTCCGACGATTTCGAGCATGGATGCCCAGACGGTGGACTGGCAGGCGTTTGACGACCTGCGCGCCTATATGCAGCAGGGCTGGCCGCGCGTGTTTGCGACGGGCGAGGTCGAGCTCATCGACCATTCGCTGCTCGTGACGCTTGCCGGCACCGACCCCGCCCTCAAGCCGGTCATGCTCATGGGCCACATGGACGTGGTTCCCGTGGTGCCGGGCACCGAGACGGACTGGACGCACGATCCCTTTAGCGGGCACGTGGACGACACCTATATTTGGGGTCGCGGCGCCATCGATATGAAAGACCAGGTTGCGGGCATCTTGGAGGCCGTTGAGTATGCGCTGGCGCACGGCTGGCAACACGAACGAACGCTGCTGCTGGCCTTTGGCCAGGACGAGGAAACCACGCAGTACGGCGCGGGGGCGATCGGTCGTGTGCTCGAGAAGCGTGGCGTTGAACTTGAATATCTGATCGACGAGGGTGACTACCGTATTGTTTCGGCTGCCGAGTATGGCGCGGGCGAGGGCTGGCTTATGCATGCCGACCTCGCGGAGAAGGGTTACGCCGATATCATACTCAAGACGAAGAGTGAGGGCGGGCATTCGTCCAACCCCTACGGCGGCACATCGCTCGAGGTGCTCAGCCGTGCCATCACCGCAATCTGCGATATCGAGTGGCCGACGCGCGTGACCGACTTGCTTGCCGCTCAACTCGTCGAGTTGGGGCTCTACACGGCCGATGAAATTGCCGCCAACGGGGATGCCATTGTCCGCGATTGCCTCGCCAGCAAAAAGCTCTATCCGCTGGTGACGACCACCTGCGCGCCCACGCAGATCGAGGGTGGCAGCACCGGCGCCAACGTAATGCCGCAGGATATGTGGGCCAATATCAACTTCCGCATGCTCGAGGGTACGAGCGTGGCCGATGTCGTGGCCTGCTGCCGCGAGGCCGTTGCCACCGCTGGGCTCGCCGGCCGAGTCGAGGTCGAGCTGGGCCCCGGCAGCTCCGAGCCCTCGCCGTCCCCGCGCATCGGTGGACCGGGGCTCGAGGCCGTCCGCGCCATCGCCGCCCGCTATTTCCGTGATCCCAAGCCGACGGAGGAAAACGGATCGTCTGCGGTGGGCCAAGAGCCGATGAGCATCGTGCCCTCGACCGTGATTGGCGCAACCGATGCCGCCAACTACCAGCGCATTTGCCGCGAGTGCATCCGCTTCTCCGCCTTTGTGGTCGACGATGACGAATGTGACCGCGGTGTCCACGGCACCAACGAGCGCATCACCCGTCGCGCCTACCTCCAAGGCATCCGCTTCCTCATCGCCCTGCTCCACACGCTCTAGAATGTGACAAAGGGACTGAGCCGATTTCATCGGTAATGAGACAAAAACTGTCATAGAAAAAGACTAAGATATCTTAAGAGACATATGCCGGGCTTGGTATTCCTTGAACGACTGCGGGCATGTGCCAGACTGCCTCGGCCCCCCGGGGAGTGCCCGGGCAGGTCGCCGTGTGACTGGGGAGGAAATTATGCAGGAGCTCAGAGAGATGACGTCTCGACTCGTGAATATTGCTACCGGGGGGGTGTCTAAGCAGGGAACTTCCTGGTGAACATCGGCCGCGCGAGCGGTGGTCCGTCATGTCTTATGGCCGCCGTCGTGGGCTGCGCCCGGTTTCGCCATATGCGATTGTTCTGGCCCTCGCCGTCGCGCTGACGGCGAGTTTCTTCCTGCCGCTTCGTGCCGAGGCGGCGATCTCCGACCACACGGTTCCGACGACCTCGCCCTCGGGGACGACGATCAACCTGTTTGATTACTGGGTGAATCCCGATGACCATCTGTCGGTTTCCGGCAGCGGCGGCGTCAACGCAGGCCACAAGTTCCAGTTTAACGACGGCAAGGGTGATGGGCCGCTCAACCAATGGACGGGCGGCACGAGCCCGCGGCCCGGCATCGTCAACAACACGCTTTCAGACGGCTACCCGAAGCTTTCCGAAGCCTTGGGCGACGAGTCCCTCCGCTACCTGTTCGATTCCTCTGCCCAGACCGGCAAGACGTCCCATTTTGGCGTGACGGGCCTCCTCAAGGTTCAGGGCGGCTACTACGTCTATGACAGCTCCGAAAACTACGCAGCCTACAACGCTGACAAGAATGCCTTCGACATCTATGGCACCTGGGGCATTGACAAAGTGGGCGATTCGTCCCACCAGGGTCAGTTCTTCCCGTTCGACGCGGCAGACAAGGTGTTCAAAGAGGAAAACGGCCAGCTCGTCCAAACCGGCATCAAGGCAGACAACACCGGTGATTCGCGCTACAACGGCGGCAAACCCGTCAACCACCACTTCGGTCTCTCAATGTCCACGCGATTCGTGCAGCCCAAGGGCGGCCTGACGAACAATAATAATGACATGACCTTCGAGTTCGCCGGCGATGATGACGTCTGGGTGTTCATCGATGATGTCCTCGTGGGTGATATCGGCGGTATTCACAACCGCGCGAGTCTGAGCATCAACTTTCATACGGGCGACATTAAGGTAAACGACAATTACAACGGCACGCTGAAGAGCAAGTACCAGGAGGCGGGCAAGGCCGGCGACACGAGCTGGGAAGGCAACACCTTCGCCGACGACACCAACCACACCCTCAAGTTCTTCTACCTGGAGCGCGGCGCCACCGACTCCAACATGGAGCTCAAGTTCAACCTCGTGACGGTGCCCGAGTCCGACATCATAAAGTTCGACCAGGACGGCAAGTTCGTACAGAGCGCCGAGTTCGCGCTGTACAAAACAGACGAGAACTTTACAGATACGACCAATGACAAGAACGCGCTCCTCGGCTCCGGCACCACGGACGAGGCCGGCCACCTAACGCTCACGAACGACGATGACAACGGCGTCATCAACTTCGACGATCTCTACAACAAGAATCACGGTAACAAGTACTACCTCCTGAAGGAGACGCGCGTGCCGGAGGGATACCGCTCGAGTCTCACGGCGACAGGTGGCAGCATGCAGCTCGAGTACGTGCCCGCGAGCGCTGAGAACGGCGCGGGCGGCGTCATCATCAACCGCGGCGGTATGGATGCGGACAGCGTCGTGTGGAAGACTGGTGCGTTTGCCGGCGCGAAGGAGACCATCACCGCACCGGTGAACGTGTACAAGGCGGATGATGACCTGACGAAGTCCGACGAGACCGTCAACCTGAAGTCTGGCATACTGTTCGCTGTGGTGCTCAAGCGCGATAAAAGCGCAAACGCAGATATCAAAAATCAGAACAATTGGTACGCCGTGTCGGGCGACCCATCGACGGGAATGGGGTACACCCTCGCCGAGAAGCCGAGCAAGGCCGGCGCTATCGAGGCGGCGAAGAAGGACCTGCACGCCTTCACGCTCAACACGAGCGGCCAGTACCAGGTAGAGATTCAAAATCTGCACGGTGACATCTCCAAGTACTACTACCTGCTGAGCGGTGATGCCCGCAAGGATGCCGAGTACACGGTGGCCATCTACCACACAACGGAGAGCTCCATCGCCAACGCGAAGCCCGAGAACACCGTCCACGTGTACAGCGACGGCATCGCAGACGGCACGAACTTCAAGCGGCAGTTCGCCACGCGCCTGCTCGTCACGAACATCCAGAACCGCCTGTTCGTGCAGAAGACCGATACCGAGGGTAAGCCCGTTGACGGGGCGAAGTTCGCCCTGTACACCTCCAGACAGGTGACAACAGACGCGAACGGCAAGGTCGTGCTCAAGGGCGAGCAGACCCCCTACGACACCCTGACGACGGGGTCGGTCGGCAACCCGGTCCCGCTCGAAGGTGCGGGCATATTCCCGAATACAAGCGCCGGTAACAGGCCGCTCGTGAATGGAACTTACTTCCTAAAGGAGGTCTCGGCTCCCAAGGGCTTCCTGCTTAACGATACGCTCACCAAGGTGATTGTGGACGATTACGGCGTCCATGCCGATGCTGGTACGGACGATGACGGCGTTTCGACGTTCGTGGGCCCGGGCGCGCTCATGAAGAGTCTGGGCCAGTTTGGCGCAGAGGGCGACATCGACAACACGCTCACGTGGATCAAGGGCCAGCGCCAGACGTCCGACGGGACGCTCGACGGCAACGACAACCTTTCCTGGAACAATGACGCCAAGGGCGGCGAGGATGAGGTGCACCTCAAGTACGGCGCCAACGGACGTGTCTACCAGTATGGGCCCACCGAGGAAGGCAAACCTTATCGCTTGGAGACCGAGACGGGCTGGATACGTATGGGCATCACGCAGGACGTGCCTGGTGACACTAATGCGAAGGGCGCCCGTGCCAATCTGGACGACATGAATTTGAACGCCCTGTTCACAGGTGCCACCTGCGTGCGCGTGGCGAACGAACGCGAGGCGAGCCTCGAGGTGACGAAGAAGGTTGCCCTGCCCGATGGCCTGACGGGCAATAAGGACGCGGAGTTCACCTTCAAGTTCACCGTGCCCACGACGGCGGGGAAGACGTACAAGGCCGCGGTGTTTGAGAACGCGGGGACCGCAAGCGAGAAGCAGGTCGGCAAAATGTTCGACCTCGAGAACGGCCGCGAGCAGACCATCACGGCCGACCAGACGATCCGCGTGTACGGTCTCGCCGAGGGTGACCAGTACGCGGTGCAGGAGCTGACCGATACGGACAAGATGCCGGCCGGCTTCACGCTGACCAAGCGCGAGCAGGGCGGCAACGCCCTGAGCGGCGAGGACGACAGCATCTCCGGCACGATTGCGAAGCAGAACGCCAACGGCACGTTGGCCGAAGCCAACAAGCTGGTATTCACGAATACCTACAGCGTAAAGCCGCCGGTGACGCTCACCAATGCGTTCTGGGCGCAGAAGGTGCTCCGGGGCCGTGACTGGAAGGATGGCGATAGCTTCAAGATTTACCTGCGCGCGGACAAGGGAACGCCGATGCCCGCCAGTGCCAAGGATGCGCCCGTGAGTGGTATGAAGCAGGTTGTGAAGACCGTCAAGAACGGGGACAAGTTCGACTTTGGCAATATTGAGTACGCCAAGCCCGGCACCTACACCTATCTCATTGCCGAGGCCACGCCGTCTCAAAACGACGCTAGCTGGCTGCCCGGGTTCGGGTATTCAAGCGCTTCCTACCGCGTCACGGTGACGGTGAAGGATAGCGGCGACGGCACGCTGTCGCAGCCGGCAGTCAAGATGGAGCAGACCTACACCGACGACGGCGTGAGCCATGAGGACAGCCCGATCGAGGTCGCTGACAAAATCGCCAAGATCACGAACGCCTATAACACCGATGAGGAGACCATCTCCTTCAACGTGCAGAAGACGTATGCCGACCAGTCCGGTGCAAATCCGCTTGTGAAGGATAAGTTCACGTTCCAGCTCGAGGCACTCGGCGGGATGAAGAATGATGCCGTGCCGAGTGGAGCCATCGATTTCGGCAAGCTCGCCACCTCCTACAGCGTCGGTGCCAGCAAGGTTCCCATGCCTAAGGGGTGCACGTCCACCACGACCACGGCGAAGAACGATGACGACGGTATCGCTGCGTTCCCGCAGATCACCTATACGATGGAGAGCGAGAACCTCACCTACGTGTACAAGGTGACCGAGGTCAAGGATTCCGATACATCGACGTCCAGTGGCATAGGCTACGACGATACGGTGTACTACGTGCTGGTGAAGAACCAGCAGGTTGATAACGAGTCTGGGACGGGTAAGTGCCTGTCCTCCACGGCCACGTATTGGAAGGCCGACGGCACGCAGCTGACGGACACGGGTGGATATATCCCGTTCAAGAACACCTACACGGTGACGCAGACGACGTCGGCACCGGTTACTGTGCAGAAGACGCTGGCTGGGCGTGCGTGGGAGACGAGCGATGCGTTCGACTTCACCCTGACGCCAGCGGATGATGCGACGAGGGATGCGGTTAAAAACAAGGTCGTTACCCAGAGGAAGGCTACCGACTCCGATGAGACCGGCGATCTGACGACTAAGGTTGAGATCGCAGGCGCCGGTGACGCGACGCGTTCTGCAACCTTCGGTGTGGGCGACCTGGTGTTCACCAAGTCGGGCACGTATACGTTCAATGTGAACGAGACGAAGCCGACCGACGCGGATAAGACTGGTATTGCGTATGACGGCCATACGTCCACGGTGACGTACACAGTGACCGATATCGAGAACGGCAAGCACACCGGTAAGCTGACCGCGTCGGTTGCGTACGACAACAAGCAGGCGACGACGGATGCCGACCGGCAGGTGACGGACGCCGCCGCGTTCACCAACATCTATGCGGCCTCTGGTACCTACGCGGGCATCGATGTGACCAAGACTCTGGTTGGTACCCCGCTGAAGAATGGCATGTTCCCGTTCACCATCGAGGCGATGACGTATAACGGTACGACGGCCCCGGAGCCGGCTGATACCGATAAGTCGTTCAAGAACACCGTGGGCAAGGATGACGGTGACGATACGCAGACCGCCACGATGTCCGGCAAGCTGAAGATGAACTTCACGCAGCTGAGCTACAACAAGGTGTATGTGTACAAGGTGTCTGAGGCGCATGGCGCCAACGCTGGTGGATACACGTATGACACCGAGTACCCCGGTGACGCCTACGTGCTCATTGCGGTGAAGCCGAATCCGGACAACAAAGGCCAGCTCTACACCGAGACGACCATCGCGAAGGGCCCGGGCGTGACGGCGCTTGTTGGCGGGGGCGGCAACGTTGATGCGCTGACGGCCGAGGCGATTAAGGGCCTCGATACCACGACCAACTACGTGAAGACGGTCTCGAGTCGCAATGCGAAGCCCGCTACGCCTACCGTCCCGTTCAAGAACAGTTACAAGTCAGACGCCAGCGACGAGCTGACCCCGCAGGTGACGAAGAAGATCTCCGGTGTTGAGAGCACGGAGAAGGCGTTCTCGTTCACGCTGACCGCCACGGAAGAGACACAGCAGAAGATCGCCGCCGGCGACTTGGGTGTGTCGGACGACCTGGCGGGCGACGCGCACGCGGAGTCCAAGGCCACGAAGGACAAGATTATCAAGGACAAGGGCCAGACGGTCGACTTCTCGAATATGACGTTCAACAAGGCGGGCGAGTACACGTTCACGCTCACCGAGGTGCACAACGCTGATGATGATCCCGCAGCGGACGGCGTGCAGAACGCCGGCTGGACGATGGACGCCTCCGCTTACACCGCCACGGTGACGGTGGAGGACGTGGACGCCAAGCTGACCGTCACGGGCGTGACGGTGAAGAAGGATGGTGACGCTGAGGCCAAGCCCATCAAGGCTGAGGTCAAGGACGGCAAGGTGAACCTCGCCACCTTTACCAACAGCTATGCTGCGAAGGGTTCCGTGACCCTGGCGGCGAAGAAACGCTTTACGGGCGGTGCGCTCGCGGGGAACGACTTCTCGTTCGCTCTGTACAAGGGTGACAAGGCGGAAGGCACGCCCATTGAGACCGTCACGAACGACGAGAAGGGCAACATTACCTTCCAGCCCATCAACTACACCGAGGCAGGTGACTACGAGTACACCATCAAGGAAGTTACCGGTAACGACCAGACCATCGTCTACGACGGTCAGAAAGTGAAGGTCAAGGTCAGCGTTACCGATAACAAGAACGGCACGCTGGACGCGACCGTCACCTACGGCGGCGATAAGGCCGTGCCGACCTTCACCAACGTGAAGCCGACGACGGACGTTACCGTCGAGGCCACGAAAGTTCTCGCGGGCAAGGCGCTGACGGACGGCGCGTTCGCCTTCGGCCTGTACCAAGGCGACACGTCCACGGGTAATCCCGTCAAGATCGTCCAGAACGACAAGGAGGGCAAGATCAATCTTGCCCTCACCGGTCTGACCATCGGCGAGTACGACTACAAACTCAAGGAGGAGAACGTCGGTGCCGATCCGACTATCACCTACGACACCAAGGCGGTGAAGGTTCACGTCTCGGTGAAGGCGGAGGGCGACAAGGCGAAGGCGACCGTCACCTATGACGGCAAGAACGATGCCCCGACCTTCACTAACAAGTACCAGCCCGCCGAGACCTCGGTGGCGCTCACGGCGAAGAAGGCCTATGTGAAGCCCGACAACACGCCGGCCACGCTCAAGGGCGGCGAGTTCACCTTCGACCTGTACGAGGGCGACCTGACGGCTGAGCAGCTGAAGGGCAAGCAACCCATCCGGAGCGCCAAGAACAGCGAGGACGGCACCGTCACCTTCCCGGCCATCGACTACACCAAGGCCGGCGAGTACAAATACACCGTCGCGGAACAGGAGGGCGACCTGTCCCACGTGACCTACGACGCTACGGTGCACCATGCCGTGGTGAAGGTCATGGACAATGCCGGCAAGCTGGACGCCGCTGTTACCTACGATGGTGACAAGGCCAATGCCCCCACCTTCACGAACACCTACACCGCAAAGGGATCCGTGGAGCTGACGGCGACCAAGATCGTTGCGGTCGCGCCGGGCTTCACGCACGACACCAAGCTGAAGGGCGGCGAATACACGTTCGAGCTGAAGGACGCCGACGGCAAGGTGCTCGGCACCACGACGAACAAGGCCGATGGCACGGTGAAGTTCACGCGCAAGTTCACGCTCTCCAACCTGGGCGGCGCTGCGAGCAAGGACTTCACCTACACCATCGCGGAGAAGCCGGGCACGGAGCCGGGCATGGTCTACGACACCCATGCGCTCATCTACAAGGTGACGGTCGCGGACGATGGCACCGGCTCGCTGACGGCCACACCGCAGGTAACGAGTGGAGACAAGACCTTCACGAACACGTACCACCCGAAGGAGACTTCGGTAACGCTCAAGGCGACGAAGCGCTTCACGGGTGGCGAGCTCGCAGGGGGCGACTTCACGTTCCAGCTGCTCGACAAGGATGGCAACGTGATCCAGACCGTCCAGAATGACAAGGACGGCAAGGTCGCCTTCCAGGCAATCAGCTACGACACGCCGGGCGATCACGACTACACCATCAAGGAGGTTGCCGGCAACGACCCGACCGTCGTGTACGACACGAAGGACGTGAAGGTCCACATCAAGGTCTCCGATGAGAAGGGCGAGCTAAAGGCGACCGCCACCTACGACGGCGAGGCCGACGTTCCGACCTTCACCAACTCGAAGCCGACGACGGACGTTACCGTCGAGGCGACGAAGATCCTCACGGGCAAGGACCTGACGGCCGACGCGTTCACCTTCGGCCTGTACGACCAGGCCGGCAACGAGGTCGCCAAGGGCACCAACGACCGGGGCGGCAAGGTCGAGCTGGCCGTCAAGAACCTGAACCTGGGCGAGTACGACTACACGCTCAAGGAGGAGAAAGCCGGCCAGACCGTCGACGGCGTGGCCTACGACGCCAAGAAAGTCAAGGTCCACGTCAAGGTAGAGCAGAACCAGGGCGACAACAACAAGACGAAGGTGACCGTCACCTATGACGGTGCCGCTACGGCTCCCACCTTCAACAACACCTACGACGCAAAGGGTTCCGTAATCCTGACGGCGACCAAGACCATCAAGGTTGCGGACGGCTTCGACCACACGACGAAGCCCGCGGACGGCGAGTTCACCTTCGACCTGAAGGACGCTGCCGGCAACGTGCTCGACACCGCGAAGAACGATGCAAACGGCAAGGTCAGCTTCACGCGCGAGTTCCAGCTCTCCGACTTGGACGGCGCCGCGAGCAAGGACTTCACCTACACCATCGTGGAGCAGCCGGGCGCGGAGCCGGGCATGGTCTATGACAGCCATCCCCTCACCTATACGGTGACGGTCACGGACGGCGGGAACGGAGCACTGAATGCGAAGGCGATCGTGACGAGCGCATCCGGCTCGGATACCTTCACCAACACCTACCAGCCGGCCGCGACCGGCCTGGCCCTCGGTGCGCAGAAGAGCTATGTGAAGAAGGACGACAACACGCCGATCGTCCCCAAGTGCGGCGAGTTCACCTTCGATGTGTACGAGGGCAACCTGACGGCTGAGCAGCTTGCCGGGGCCAAGCCCGTCCGGACCGCGACCAACGGCGCGGACGGAAGTGTTAACTTCGACGCCTTCTCCTACGCGAAGCCGGGCACGCACGAGTACACCATCGTGGAGCGGAAGGGTGATCTGGCCTACGTGACCTACGACGCCGCGGTGCACCATGCCGTGGTGACGGTTGCTGACAATGCCGGCACGCTGCAGGCGAGCGTCGCCTACGACGGCACGAATGTCACGAAGCCCAGCTTCACCAACACCTACGAGGCACAGGCGACGGACTCCGGCGCGATCGCCCTCACCAAGAGCGTTGACGTGCACGACGGCAGCTATCAGCTAAAGGCGGGAGACTTCGCCTTCGAGCTGGTGGGGTCTGACGGCTCGGTGATCCAGACCCAGAAGAACGATGCGCACGGCAAGGTTGCCTTCGACAAGCTGACCTTCGACCATGCGGGCACCTTTACCTACACGGTCCGCGAGGTGCAGCCGACGGGGGACGCGCCGGGCGTGCCGGGCGTGACCTACACCGGCAAGACGTACACCCTGACCTACGTGGTGAAGGACAACAACGACGGCAAGCTGGCGGTAGAGAGCTCCACGGCGAAGCCGAGCAAGGGCACCGAGAACGGCGTCACCCCCAACACCATGACGTTTGCGAACAGCTACCAGCCGGGCGCGACCTCCTACCAGATCTCCGGCATCAAGGTGCTTGAGAATACCGATTCGGCCACCATGCGGACGCCCGCCGATGGCGAGTTCACGTTCGCGCTGATTGACGCGGCCACCGGGCAGGAGATTGACCGGACCACGAACGCGGGTATCGCGTTTACCTTCAAGGCCATCTCGTACACCGCAACTGGTTCGCATGCGTACTAGGTGAAGGAGGTTGCGGGCCAAGATGGCACCATCACTTACAGCGATACGGTGCTGGACGTAACGGTGAACGTGACCGATGACGGCAGCGGCCAGCTGACCGCGACGGCGAACAAGACGGCTGCGGATCTGACCTTCACCAACACCTACACGCCGACGGCAACGACGGCGACGATTACCGGAACGAAGGCTCTGACCGGCCGCGACCTGGCCGAGGGTGAGTTCTTCTTCGACCTGAAGGACGCCGACGGTAACGTGGTGCAGACGGTGCAGAACGGCGCCGACGGCACGTTCGGCTTCGCGCCGCTGCAGCTGGACAAGGTGGGGACGTACGTCTACACCGTGTCCGAGCGGGCAGGGGCGACGGCGAACGGCGTCACCTACGACACGACGGTCTTTACCGCGACGGTGACGGTGACGGAGAATGCGGAGACGCACGCGCTGGAGGCGCAGGTTGCCTACAGCAAGGGCGGCAAGGCTGCGGATGCGGTGGCGTTCAGCAACAGTTACGCGCCGGCCGCGACTGAGGTGAAGCTGGGGGCCTCCAAGGTGCTGAGCGGCGAGGACCTGAAGGAAGGGCAGTTCTCCTTCCAGCTGAAGGATGCCGACGGCAAGGTGCTGCAGACCGCAAAGAACGCGGCGGACGGCACGGTGGGCTTCGAGGCGATCTCGTACGACAAGCCCGGAACGTACGCCTACAGCATCTCCGAGGTGGACGACGGTCAGAAGAACGTGACGTACGACGCGGCCGAGCACCGGGTAACGGTGACGGTGACGGACGACGGTGCGGGCCATCTGGTGGCGACGGTAACCTATGACGGCGCCGTGGCGCCGGTGTTCAAGAACACGTACACGCCGCCGACCACCCCGCCGACGGAGCCGCCCACCAATCCGCCGAGCAAGTCACCGGTGCCGAAGGAGGAGAAGCCGGGTCTGCCGTATACGGGCGATACCAGCTTGTCGCCGATGGCCCTGGGTGGCATCGCGGGCGGCGCGGTGGTGCTGATCGCCGCAGGCGTTATCCTGCGGCGCCGGAACCGGTAGCTACGGCGGCCGAGAAGGGCTTTGATTGAGGGCGGGTGGTCGCAGGGCGCGGCCGCTCGCCCTTTTTGGTGAAAGGCTATGTTAACCCGCCGTTTGCACGTCCGGCTCCAGATGGAACTCGTACTCCGGCTCCATCATCTTCTTCCGGATCTTTTCGTAGCGCCCGTCGTCGAGCTGCTCGCGCATGAGCGACGTCCTGTCCCCGACGCGTGCGGCCTCGCGCAGCCATCTGAACCACATCAGGCAGCTGTGGAGCCTGCGGGTCGATACGCCCTTGAACCTCTCGAGGAAGTGGCCGAGCGAACCCTGCGCTTCAGCATCCTCTG
The DNA here is from genome assembly GCA_037277825.1 of Collinsella sp. Taxonomy (GTDB): domain Bacteria; phylum Actinomycetota; class Coriobacteriia; order Coriobacteriales; family Coriobacteriaceae; genus Collinsella. The sequence goes on along the minus strand of JAYBEF010000067.1, from coordinate 17,540 downwards.
GACCGTGTCCCGCTCGTACCCGGTGAGCCTGCCGTGGGTCCTCGGGACCGCCCTCGCGGCGCCCTTCCCGCCCTTTCCGGACATGGCGTCCTCCGATCTCCCGGGGCCGGCCGATCCGGCCCTCAGGGTATCGGATTCCCAAATTTATCCGTATATGTGCGGATGAATGCGGGAGGCGTTCGGATGAAGTTGTATTCAAGGAAAGAGACTGACCCTTTGTCGCATTCCGTGCGGGTTATATGCAGGTATGCCTGCGCACGCTATCATGTATGGGTTAGACCGCAACTATGTACCTCATACGCGAAGGGATGCGCATGTATCTGAAGATCGACATGTTCTAGCTGGGCTTACCCCCGCAGTGGCGCCGCGCGCCCCATCAACTCTGCCGATTTTCGCCTTCACGCACATAAAGGAGTCCCGCCATGCGCGACAAGCTCGAAAAGATCATTAAGGCCTACGAGGAGCTCGAGAAGAAGCTATCTGACCCGGCCGTCGCCTCCGATATCAAGGAGTTCACGCGTCTCAACAAGGAGTACGCGCACCAGTCCGACCTCATTGCCGCCTCGCGCGAGTACATCGGCGCGCTCGATGACATCGAGGCTGCCAAGGAAATGCTGCACGATACCACCGATGCCGATGAGAAGGAGATGCTCCAGATGGACATCTCCGAAAACGAGGCCAAGCTCCCCCAGCTCGAGGAAGACATCAAGTACATGCTCATTCCGAGCGACCCCAACGACGACAAGAACACCATCGTCGAGATCCGCTCCGCCGCCGGTGGCGACGAGGCGGCCATCTTCGCCGGCGACCTGTACAAGATGTATCAGCGCTTTTGCGAGTCGCGCGGCTGGAAGACTACCGTGCTCGATTCCAGTCCCAGCGAGGCCGGCGGCTTTAAGTCCATTGAGTTCAAGGTCGAGGGCGACCGCGTCTACTCCGTTATGAAGTACGAGTCCGGCGTGCACCGTGTCCAGCGCGTTCCCAAGACCGAGTCCCAAGGCCGTATCCAGACCTCCACGGCAACCGTCGCCGTGCTTCCCGAGGCCGAGGAGATCGACGTCCAGATCAACCAGTCCGACCTGCGCATCGACACTTACTGCGCCTCGGGTCCTGGTGGTCAGTGCGTTAACACCACCTACTCCGCCGTGCGCATCACCCACCTGCCCACCAACACCGTGGTGCAGTCGCAGGAGCAGCGCTCCCAGATCCAGAACCGCGAGGTCTGCATGCAGATGCTGCGCGCCCGCCTCTACGAGATGGAGCTCGAGAAGCAGCAGGCAGAGCTCGGTGCCGAGCGCCAGAGCCAGATTGGCCACGGCAACCGTTCCGAGAAGATCCGCACCTACAACCAGCCCCAGGACCGCGTGACCGATCACCGCATCGGTTTCAACTCCACTTATAACGGCGTCCTTCTGGGCGACCAGCTCGGCACCGTCATCGAGGCACTCGCCGCCGCCGAGCGTGCCGAGAAGCTGGCACAGGCTGTGTAGGTTCCGCCGTTCTACCGAACGGCGGACCAGCCGACGCTGCGCGGGCCGCATTTGGACAATCTGACGTTCAACTTCAAGGGCGCGACCAGAAGGTCAGCGCCCTTTCGCTTCACGTCACCTTGTCTCAAATGCGACCCGCTCGCTGGCAGTGTCAAGACATCGGCGTTATCTTGGTTGGCACTTGAATGATCCCTTGGGGACGGAGGAAAACGGATCATTCTGCATCGATGCGGTGCCAGTGATCCGTTTTCCTCCGTCCCCTACGGATCATTTTGGGAAATTGCTATGTTGGTTTATTTGGGCTGACTTGGTAGCCTATGGGCCATTTACCTGCTTAAAGCGTCGGTCGATTACCAAAATAATGCTCGAAAAAGCGTCCGAGAAGTCGCGGGGCGATTTTTGATGGGTCGTGCGTCAAGCGATGTGGCAAGTTCTTGGTTAGATATTGGTCAGTTTTGGGGCAACCTTGCCAAAAGCTTGACGGATGCAGATTTAGACGTCGACGAATGAACACTTCGATTGCGATTCAAGCAAAATTCTGGGCTGATTCTCGATAATCGCTTCCAATCGTCCCTTGCCGCGTGCCGCCCTCGCGTACAATCTGCTCCGACATTCGCGCGCCGTCCGGCGCTTAAGAGGGGAGGGCCCCATGGCAAACGAGATTTGGACCATCAAGCGTTGTCTCGAGTGGACCAAGGAGTACCTGGCCGAGCGCGGCGAGGAGCACCCCCGTCTTTCTGCCGAGTGGCTGCTCTGCGCTGCCACGGGTTTGGCACGCATCGACTTATATATGCGCATGGACGAGACGCTTAACGCGGCTCAGCTCGAGACCATGCACGCGGCCGTTGTTCGTCGCGCTAAAGGTGAACCGCTGCAGTACATCACCGGCAGCACGCAGTTTCGCATGATCGACGTCACGTGCGCCCCCGGCGTGCTCATTCCGCGTCCCGAGACCGAGATGCTCGTCGAGGAAGTCCTCAATTATCTGGATGCCGAGGTGCTGAGCCCCGAGGCTGCTGCCCGTCAGCGTGTTGAGCTGCCTTGGAACGATGAGGTCGAGGAGGCACGCAAGGCTGAGGCCGCGCTGGCAGACGAACGCGCGACCGCCGAGCGCCGTGCCGCCAACCTGACGGCCGCCGATGAGGCTGCGCTGGGTAGCGACGTGCTCGGCAGCCGTGCCTATGCCGAGGAGCTGGCCGACCGCGAGGCCGAGGAAGCCGCCGCGCAGGCAGCAGAAGCCGAAGTCGCGGAAGCCGCCGAGTCCGAGCTCGACGAATACGGCATCGCCATCGAGGGTGCCGACCAGGAGACGGCTTCAGCTCAGGATGCCGCTTCGCCTGCCCCAGCCGAGCCCCGCATCGCCCGCGTTCTCGAGGTCGGCTGCGGCACGGGCTGCATCTCGCTCTCCCTTGCCTGGGAGCGCCGCGGCCACGTTACCTGCACCGCCACCGATATCGAGCCGCGCGCTATCGATCTGGCCACCAAAAACCGCGACGCGCTCGGTCTCACATCCGATGAGGTCGTCTTTAGCCTCACCAACCTGGTGAGTTCCATTCCCCGCGAAGAGTGGGGCACCTTTGATGTGCTTGTCTCCAATCCGCCCTACATTCCGACCGACGTCATGCGCTCACTGCCGCACGAGGTCAAGGACTTCGAGCCCGACCTGGCGCTTGAGGGCGGCGCCGACGGCCTCGATATCTTCCGCCGCCTGCTCAATGCGGCGCCTTACATGCTGCGCGCCGGCGGCCTGTTTGCCTGCGAGCTCTACGAGGGTGCCCTCGACGCCGCCGCCGAGCTCTGCCGCCAGGCGGGTCTCTCGGACGTGTGCATCGTCCGCGACCTCACCGATCGCCCCCGCATCGTCCGAGCCATCGTCACCGAGCCCAAACAGCGCCAGTAATATTTATTAACTGGTTAGCAAAAATTATAAAGTAGTTTATAATTAGGACGGCTGAAAGAGGTCGGCCCATGCAACCTCCTACCTTTCGGGAAATCATTGCCCTACTCAAGCACGATGGATTCGTGAAGGTTGCGCAAGTCGGTAGTCATGCTAAGTATGTTTCTGGTGACCGTGTTGTCACCGTGAACGGCTCTGGTGGTGATCGACCAAAGAAGGGCACGTGGGCAAGTATTCGTCGCCAAGCTGAATGGTAGTTGGAGGCAAAATGAGGCAGCGATTTACCTATGACTGCGTTCTCATAAAAGAAGACGACGGTTACTGCGCCAGTTTCCCGCAGATTCCCGGCGCCTTTGCCGATGGCGATACGCGCGAAGAAGCGATTGCCCATGCCACCGAGGCACTGATGGCGTTTTTGGCCGACGACCTCAACAACGGTTTGACTCCGGCAGGGTACGAACGCTCGGCCGAGGTCGTGGCCCTTTCAGTCGAAATCGACCACGAGGACGCTCGGGAAGCGGCGTGCCGAACATTTAAAGACGCAGCGCTGGACCTCAAAGTCTCCGCTCCGCGGATTACCGCGCTGGTCAAAGCCGGAAAGCTCGATGTTGAACTTGTCGACGGCCGTCGGATGATAACGATAGACAGCATCGAGCGCTACGCCGCCCAAGAACGCCACGCCGGCAGGCCAAAGAAGTTCGTCGCAGTCCAATAACCCCCTCACTTTCACCGACTACTAGAGCCGCTCACCAAACCAACATGCGCTCTGGGCAAATAGGTTGAACGTTTCGTGCGAGAATGCCCCACAGTAAACAAACTTGCACCAGAGCGTAAGGGGCTGGCATACACATGCAGACGGTCTATCGGGTATATGAGGGAACGCGCGAGCCGCATCGGCTTGCCGTCGAGCGCGCGGCCGAGGTGCTCGGCCGCGGCGGCCTGGCGCTGATCCCGACCGAGACGGTTTACGGTGTCGCCGTGGCGGTCAACGCCTTCTCGGACGCCGTGCCCCAAGATACAGGCGAATTCCCATCGTGGCCGCGCGATCCGCAGGCTGCCGTCAATGGCGCCGCGGTCCCTGCGCTCGGTACCGGCTACCGCCGTATCTTCACTCTCAAGCAACGTGAACTCACGCAAACCGTCGCTTGGCTGGTCGATGGTGTCGAGGCGCTCGACTGCTATGGCGTGGATATCCCGGAAGATGCCCGCGTACTTGCGCGACGATGCTGGCCGGGCGCCCTGACTATCGTGGTCAAGGCGGCTCCCTGCGTGCCGACCTTTATGCGTGCTGCCGACGACACCGTGGCCCTGCGCGCTTCGGCCTCTCCCGTGGTCCAAGCGCTCATCCGCGCCTGCGGCAGTCCCCTTGCCTGCACGAGCGCCAACACACACGGCGCGCCCTCGCCGGCAAGCTTTGCCGCCGTCGAAGGTCGCATCCTGGAGGGGGTCGATGTTGCCGTCGACGCCGGCGAGACCCCGTGTCGCGACGCCTCGACCATCGTGTCGTTCCAGCACGGCGGGCTCCAGATCCTGCGCCAAGGTGCACTTCCCGCATCAGAGATCGAACGGGTCCTGTCCGACCCGATGCAATAGAAAGGTGTAAGCGATGTCGTTGAATCTGGGCAGCCTGGGCATGGAAGATGCCTCGTTTAACTTTGGCGGTTCCTACATCATGGCGCTCGACTGCGGCACCACCTCGGTACTTGCGACCATCGTCGACGAGTACGGCTGCATCGTCGCGCAGGCACGTCGTAGCGTCAAAACCAGCTTCCCGCGTCCCGGTTGGATAGAGCAAGACCCCATGGAGGTGCTTGCCAGCCAGATCGGCGTGATGATGGAGGTCCAGTTTAAGAGCGGCATCCATTCTGACCGCATCGCCGCCATCGGTATCTCCAACCAGCGCGAGACCACGGTGGTGTGGGACCGCATAAGCGGCCAACCCATCTATAACGCCATCGTGTGGCAATGCCGTCGCACCGCACCTCTGATCGACGAGCTGGTCGAGCGGGGCGCAGAAGAGCTGGTGCGCTCCCGCACGGGACTCACGCTCGATCCGTATTTCTCGGCTTCCAAGGTGCAGTGGATCCTCGACAACGTCGACGGTGCGCGTGAGAGCGCGGCGGCGGGCGACCTCATGTTCGGCACCATCGACACCTGGCTCATCTACAACCTCACCGGCAGTCAGGTCTTTGCCACCGACTACACCAATGCCAGCCGCACGGCGCTCTTTAATATCCATACGCTCGATTGGGACGACGACCTGCTGGCGCTCTTTGACGTTCCGCGTTCCATGATGCCCGAGGTTCGTTGGAGCTCGGGCGACTACGGCCGCGTCGCGAGCGACATCATGACCAACATGCCGCCCATCATGGGCGTGGCGGGCGATCAGCAGGCGTCGCTGTTCGGCCACTGCTGCTTCCATCCCGGCCAGACCAAAAACACCTATGGCACGGGTTGCTTTATGCTCATGAACACCGGCGACGAGGTCGTCGAATCCAAGAACGGTCTGGTTTCCACGATCGGTATCGCCGCGGACGGCAAGATCAGCTATGCGCTCGAGGGTTCTATCTTTGCCGCCGGTTCCACCATGAACTGGCTGCGCAACAACATGGGCATCATCTCGAGTGTGAGCGAGTCCGCGCAACTCGCCGTTTCAATCAACGACAACGAGGGCTGCTACTTCGTTCCCGCCTTTGCGGGTTTGGGCGCTCCCTGGTGGGATCCGCATGCCCGCGGTATCGTGTACGGCCTGACCGGTGCCTCGAGTCGCGCGACCATTGTGCGTGCGGCCTGCGAGTCCATGGCCTACCAGAGTTATGACGTGCTGCGCGCCATGGAGCAGGACGTGGGACTTTCGATTGAGCGCCTGTCCGTCGATGGCGGCGCCTCACGCAACGAGTTCATCATGCAATTCCAGGCCGACCTGCTGGATATCCCCGTGCTGCAATGCGAGACGGTGGAGACCACGGCAATCGGTGCCGCGTACTTGGCGGGTCTTGCCGTCGGCTATTGGGAAGACCTTGAAGAGCTGGAGCAAAATGCCCAGATCGTTAGGACCTTCCTTCCCCATATGTCCGCCGAGCGTCGCGAGCAAAACCTTGCGGGCTGGCGTGATGCAGTCAAGCGCTCGCTCAGTACCGCACAGTAGGGCTGCGATGGGCTGCTCGATACAACAAACCGCTAAACTTATGCATGGCGTGCGGCGGCAACGTTGCTGCGCGCCTTGTCAGCAAGGCCGTTTTGCGGCCGCAACGAAAGGGGCAATCAACCCATGACCGTCACCTACGATGCGTCCCGTGTGACGCTTGTCGATCATCCGCTCGTCCAGCACAAGCTGTCGATCCTGCGCGACAAAAACACCGGCACCAACCAGTTCCGCCAGCTCGTGCGCGAACTCGCGCTTTTTGACGGCTACGAGGCCATGCGCGACCTGCCTATGGAAGACGTCGAGGTCGAGACCCCCATCACTACCGCCACGTTCAAACAGCTCGCCGGCAAGAAACTCGCCATCGTGCCCATCCTGCGTGCGGGCCTTGGCATGGTCGACGGCATTCTCGACCTGGTGCCCTCCGCTCGCGTAGGCCACATCGGTATGGAACGCGACGAGGTTACCCATGAGCCGCATGAGTATTACTGCAAGATGCCCAAGGATATCGACCAGCGCATCTGCCTGGTCGTCGACCCCATGCTCGCCACGGGCGGTTCGGCCGAGATGGCCATCAGCTACCTGCGCGAGCGCGGTGTCAAGGACATCCGCATGCTGTGCATCGTCGCTGCCCCCGAGGGCCTCAAGTCGCTGACCGAGAAGGACCCAGATGTGCATATCTATACCTGCGCTATCGACGACCATCTCAACGAGGCTGCCTACATCGTTCCCGGCCTCGGCGACGCCGGCGACCGCATCTTCGGCACGCTCTAGTCGCTGGGCTAAGACGGCCGCGGCTGCAAATACGAAGAAACGGTGCGCGCGGTCGAACAAAAGGCGACCGCGCGCACTCCTGTTAACGGACGTTTTGCCCTGCAGGGTTCGAGAAAAGCGTATTACCGTACCTGCGGCATAAAGAAGGTCTTAAGAAAACGAACAGGTGCGTATTAACCGATGCTTTTTCGGTTGTACTTTAGCGATTGGCTCGTACAATAGTCACCAATGTTTGGCGGGAACTGTTCTGTGAAGCGTTAAAAAGGAAAGTGAGGACGCCAGTGTTTCAGATAGCCGATCTGCTCGCTATCGTTGCAGGCGCCATCGCGGGCGCAATTGCCTTCCTTCCCTTTGTCTTTACGCTCAAGCCGGTTCTTGACGATAAACAGAATGCGGACATGCTCAAGGGTATGGTGAGTCTGGCGGTCTCGGCAATCGCCCTGCTCGTCTTTACCTTGGTTGTGTTTGTGTTGTTCGGAGAGGCATTTCGCATGTTCCTCCTGGGCGAGGCGATCGGCTTCGTGGCCTTTATGGCCGCCTGCACGGTTCGCGTCGCCAAGGCGCTGCGAGATCCTCATGAGGTCGAAAGGTAAGTCGTGGAAATTTTTGAAAAGCTGCCTGATGAGATTAATCATCTGGTCAGCGAGTTCAGCTCCACCCCTGTCGTGGGCGATCTGAGCTGCGGCATCACGCAGTACTCGTTTTGGCTGATCGTCTCCACGATCGTGCTCCTGATCGTCCTGGCCGTGTTCAAGAAGAAGCAGACCCTGGTTCCCAAGGGCTTCTTCGTCAACGGTTTCGAGTACATCATCGAGTACGTCGAGAACGATATCGGCAAGGGCGTCGTGGGTGAGAACTGGAAGAAGCACTTCCCGTTCCTGTGCTCGCTTTTCCTGTTCATCCTGATCAATAACATGATCGGCCTGATCCCGGGAATGAAGCCCGGCACCGGTGCAATCGGCTCCACCGCCGCGCTCGCCATCTTCGCCTTCGTGTACTTCATCTACTACGGATGCAAGGCTCACGGCGTGATCGGCTACATCAAGAGCCTCGCCCCGCAGGGCGTGAGCTTCCCGATGAATGTGCTCGTGTGGGTCGTCGAGCTTTTCTCGACCTTCCTGCGCCTCATCACGCTCGCCGTCCGTCTGTTCTGCAACATGTTCGCAGGACACGTGGTCATGGGCTCGTTCGCCATCATGGCGAGCATGTTCATGCAGCCGCTGCTTCAGCAGGTTTCCGCGGCCCACGCCGTCGGCGCCCTGCCTTCGCTGGCCTGGCTTGCCATCCTCATCCTGATCTATGCGATCGAGCTTGTGGTCGGCGCCATCCAGGCTTACGTCTTCACGGTCCTTACCGCCGTGTATGTCTCCGAGGCAGAGGAGGTCGCGGAGGAGGAGTAGTCTTCCGTTCGCGCCTTAAAGGTAAGGCAATTCGTTAAACCGCCGGTGCCCGTACCCATGGAGCCCGGCAGTTATAAAAAGGTTATCCTGCGTGAAATAAGACACGCACGACAAAGGAGGAATCGTGGGAGTTATCGGTTACGGTCTCGGTGTTATCGGCGCTGGTCTTGCTATCGGCCTGTCTGCTCTGGGTGCTACGGGTGCTATGGCCCGTCAGCCTGAGGTCCAGGGCCGCGTGTTCACCGTCTTCATCATGGGCTCCGCCTTCGGCGAGGCTCTGGCTCTGATCGGCTTCGTTGTCGCGCTGATCGTTAAATAGCACGGAGCGTCAAGTATGAATCTTTCATCCCAGAAGAGCGCGATCGCACTCTCCGCGTCCGCGGCCGCGCTGCTCATGCCGGTTTCCGCGTTCGCCGAGGACGGCGCCGCCGGTGCGGACATCCTCATCCCTAAGATGGCGGAGTTCATCCCGGCGCTTATCGCCTTCCTGATTATCTGGATCGTGCTGGCCAAGGTCGCCCTGCCGGGCATCATGAAAACCATGGAGGAGCGCGGCAAGAAGATCGAGGAGAGCCTCGACGAGGCCGAGAAGACCAAGCAGGAGGCTATCTCCAAGCGCGCTGAGTCCGACTCGATCGTCACCGACGCCCGTCGTCAGGCTGCCGACATCGTTCTCGAGGCCCGCAAGGACGCCGAGTCCGAGCGCGCCCGTATCATCGAGGCTGCTCACAAGGAGGCCGAGGAGATTATCGCCAAGGCCCATACGACCGTCGAGGACGAGCGCAAGTCCATCTACGCCGGTGCCGCGAGCTCCATCGCCGACCTGTCCGTTGCCGTCGCCACCAAGATCGTGGGCGAGGCACTCGAGGACGAGACCGAGCAGAAGAAGCTCATCGAGCGCTACATCCAGGAAGCAGGTAGCCTGAATGCCGACTAGCCGCTATCAGGACAAGGTGCTCGAGACCTATGCGCGCTCCCTTCTGGAAGCCGCTAAGGCCGAGAACCATGTGTTCGAGGACCTCGAGATGATCGAGCGCTTGGCTTCTGCCAGCCCCGAGATCATCGCCGTGCTCGACACCATGTCCAAGCGCGACCAGCTCGACCTTCTTCCCAAGGTGGCAGCTGCCTTTAAGTATGTTGCCGAGGAAGACGAGGATGTAGTGGGCGTGACCGTCACCACGGCGATCCCGCTCGACGACGAGCTGCGTCAAACCATCACTAAGAAATGCGAGCAGGACTTCGGCCGCAAGGTATTCCTTATCGAGCAGGTCGACCCGTCTATCGTGGGCGGCCTGGTGCTCGAGGCCCGCGGCGAGCGTCGTGACATTTCCGTCAAGACGCAGCTGCGCATCGCGCAGGAGACCCTCGCAAACTCTGCTAATTCGTACGGAGGTGAAGCCTAATGTCCGAAACCCTCAATGCCCAGGATATCGCCAAGAAACTGCAGGAGCAGCTCACGAGCCTCTCCGCGACGGTCGATACGCATGAGGTTTCAACGGTCGACGAGGTAGGCGACGGCATCGCGCGCGTCTCCGGCCTCAAGAGCGCCATGGCAGGCGAGCTTCTGGAGTTCAAGAGCTCCGATACCGGTGAGACCGTCTTCGGCCTTGCCCAGAACCTTGACCGTGACGAGGTCGGCGCCGTTCTGTTTGGTGCCGTCGACTCCATCAAGGAAGGCGACGAGTGCCGCACCACTGGCCGCGTTATGGATATTCCCGTGAGCCGTGCCATGCTCGGCCGCGTCGTCAATCCGCTCGGCCAGCCCATCGACGGCCTGGGCGACATCGTCGCCACGCACCGTCGCCCCATCGAGTTCAAGGCTCCCGGCGTCATCGATCGTACCCCGGTGTGCGAGCCGGTTCAGACCGGTCTGCTCGCTATCGACTCCATGGTGCCTATTGGCCGCGGTCAGCGTGAGCTCATCATCGGCGACCGTAAGACCGGTAAGACCGCCATCGCCATCGACGCTATCCTCAACCAGCGCGGCAAGGGCATGGTCTGCATCTATGTCGCCATCGGCCAGAAGGCCTCCACGGTTGCCAACATCCGTGAGACCCTCGCTCAGCACGGTGCGCTCGACTACACCATCATCGTTTCGGCCACTGCTGCCGATTCCGCCCCTATGCAGTACATCGCGCCTATGGCCGGTGCCGCTATCGGCGAGTTCTTCATGTACAACGGCGAGGACGGCAAGCCCGCCAGCGAGACCAACCCCGGCGGTCACGTGCTCGTCATCTACGACGACCTGTCCAAGCAGGCTGTGGCCTACCGTCAGATGTCGCTGACGCTGCATCGTCCGCCCGGACGCGAGGCCTATCCTGGCGACATCTTCTACCTGCACTCTCGTCTGCTCGAGCGTGCCGTCAAGATGTCCAAGAAGAACGGTTACGGCTCCATGACGGCACTGCCGATCATCGAGACCCAGGACGGCGACGTCTCGGCCTACATTCCGACCAACGTCATTTCCATTACCGATGGTCAGATTTACCTGCAGTCCGAGCTCTTCTTCCAGGGTCAGCGCCCGGCAGTCGACGTGGGCATCTCCGTGTCCCGCGTCGGTGGCGATGCGCAGACCAAGGCCATGAAGCAGGTCGCCGGTAACCTCCGTCTGGACCTCGCTTCCTATCAGGAGCTCGCTGGCTTTACCCAGTTCGGCTCCGACCTCGACGAGGCTACTCAGAAGCAGCTGACCCATGGTGCCCGCATGACCGAGCTCCTGAAGCAGCCGCGCTACAAGCCGTTTGAGGTTGGCGAGCAGATCGTTACGCTGTTCGCTGGCAACGAGGGCTTCCTGGATGACCTGGAGATCGCCGACGTGCTGCCTTTCCGTGCCGAGCTCATCGAGTACATGGACAATGGCTTTGGCTCGCTGCTCGACAAGGTTCGCGCCAAGAAGATCGATGATGACACCAAGGCTGAGCTCTTGCGCGTCATCGGCGACTTCAAGCAGCAGTTCATGGCCAAGTACCATTCGGATGTTTCTGGATCAGAGGAGAACTAAGCCCCATGGCCAACCTTCGCGACATTAAGAAGCGAATCTCCTCGGTTACCACGACCAAGCAGATCACGCGCACGATGGAGATGGTCTCTACGGCCAAGATCCGTCGTGCCCTCGATCGCTCCAAGCAGGCCGAGCCCTATAAGGAGGCGCTGACCGACGTCATGTTGACGGTCGCCGGCGACGCCTCCTGTTCGGGCACCGATCCCATGCTGCAGAAGCATGAGAGCGTCAAGCATGGCCTGATTGTCGTTATTGCCTCGGACCGCGGCCTTGCCGGCGGTTTCAATACGACGGTGGAGCGCACGGCCGAAAAGCTCGCCGCTTCTTGGGCGAACGACGGCATCGAGTGCGAGATCATCGCGTGCGGGCGTAAGCCGGCCACGTATTTCCGTGACCGCGCAAACGTCATCATGCACTTCGAGGGCAACTCCTCTGAGCCCGATTTCAATCAGGCCCGCATGATCTCCTCTCATATCTGCGATGCGTATCGTGCCGGTGAGCTTGACCGTGTCGAGCTTGTCTACCACCACGCCAAGAACCGCGTGGATCAGGAGCTTCGCGTCGAGCATCTGTTGCCGCTCGACCCCGAGATGATCGCTATGGCCCACGGTCCGCGTAAGAACGAGACCGACGCCCCTAAGCGCATCTCGTCCACGTTCGAGTTCGTGCCCTCTCCCGAGCATGTTCTCGGCAAGCTTGTGCCGTCTTATATCCTGACGGTCATCTACCAGGCCCTGATCGATTCGGCGGCTGCCGAGCAGGGTGCACGCCGCAAGGCCATGCACTCCGCGACGGAAAACGCCACCGCGATCATCTCGACCCTTACCCGCACGTATAGTCGCGTGCGCCAGGCTTCGATCACGACCGAGATTAACGAGATCGTCGGCGGAGCCTCAGCATTGGAGGAACAGTAATGGCTAATAACACCGTAAAGCTTGCGGTCGAGGAAGCCACCAAGAAGACGACTGCCGGTGATGGTCGCATCGTGCGAATCATCGGCCCTGTCGTCGACGTCAAGTTTGACGGCGCGGTGCCCCCGATCTACAACGCGCTCACGGTCGAGGCCGAGACCCCGATCGGTCATCTGAGCACGATCCTCGAGGTCGAGAGCCAGCTTCCGGGCGGCGTCGTCCGCACGGTCGCCATGTCCTCGACCGACGGCCTGCAGCGCGGCCTCATCGCCACCGATACCGGTGAGCCCATGAAGATGCCCGTTGGTCCCAAGACGCTCGGCCGCATTTGGAACGTCATGGGCAAGCCCGTCGACGGCAAGCCCATGCCCGAGGTGGAGGAGTTCTACCCCATCCACCATGCAGCGCCCCGTTTCGACGAGCTCACCACCAAGACCGAGATCTTCGAGACCGGCATCAAGGCCGTCGACCTGCTCGAGCCCTACATCCGCGGCGGCAAGACAGGTCTGTTCGGCGGCGCCGGCGTCGGCAAGACCGTTCTGATCCAGGAGCTCATCAACAACCTCGCCCAGGAGCACGGCGGTACCTCGGTGTTCACCGGCGTCGGCGAGCGTACCCGTGAGGGCACCGACCTGTTCCTCGAGATGAGCGAGTCTGGCGTTATCGACAAGACCTGCTTGGTCTATGGTCAGATGAACGAGCCGCCCGGAGCGCGTCTGCGCATCGGTCTGGCCGGCCTTACCACCGCTGAGTATTTCCGTGATCGTGGCCAGGACGTTCTGCTGTTCATCGACAACATCTTCCGCTTCTCCCAGGCAGGTTCCGAGGTTTCCGCACTGCTGGGCCGTATGCCGTCCGCCGTTGGTTACCAGCCCACGCTGGCAACCGAGATGGGCGACCTCCAGGAGCGCATTACCTCGACCAAGACGGGCTCCATTACCTCCGTCCAGGCTGTCTACGTCCCCGCAGACGACCTGACCGACCCGGCGCCTGCCACGACGTTTACGCACCTCGACGCCACCACGGTTCTTTCGCGTAGCATTTCGTCGCTCGGCCTGTTCCCGGCTATCGACCCGCTCGCGTCTTCCTCCGACGCTCTCGATCCCTCGATCGTTGGCGAGGAGCACTACCGTGTCGCCGTCAAGGTCCAGGAGCTCCTGCAGGAGTACTCCGACCTTCAGGACATCATCGCCATTCTGGGTATGGACGAGCTGTCCGAGGAGCAGCGCCTTACGGTCAACCGTGCCCGTAAGATTCAGCAGTTCCTCTCGCAGTCCTTCCACGTCGCCGAGAAGTTCACCGGCAACCCCGGTGTCTACGTCCGCGTCGAGGATACCGTCCGCTCTTTTGCCGAGATTGTCGACGGCAAGGCCGATGACCTGCCCGAGCAGGCTTTCCGCTATGCTTCCACGATTGAGGACGTGCGCGAGCGCGCCCGCAAGATGGGGGAGAAGTAGGTTATGCGTATCCGCATCGTGTGCCCCGTGAGCTGCGCCTATGAGGGCGACGCTGCGTTTGTGTCGATTCCGTCCACGGATGGCGAGTTTGGTGTTCTGCCTGCTCACTCCAGCGAAATCTGCACGATCGACCGCGGTTACGTTCGCGTTTCCGATAAGGCCATGGGCACTGTCGACCACACGTTTGCCGTGGCCGGCGGCTATGCCCAGGTTGCGGACGATGTCGTGACCGTTCTCGCCGAGCGCGCTTGCGATTTGGCGACCGTCGACGCCGACAAGGTTAAAGCTGATATTCAAGGTTTTGAAGAGAAGCTGGGTAATTTGTCGGAGGATGATGCACGCCGCGCCTACCTCTATAATGAAATCGCATGGTGTAAGCTCAAGCTTGCCCAATAGTCAGACGTTTTAGCGTTCGACCATTTGCGAACACATCATGCCCGGGATGGCTCAGCCACCCCGGGCATGCTTTTTGAAAGGGTAGACCTTGGATATTATCCGCGTTGAGGGTGGCCACGCCATCGGAGGTTCCGTGCCTGTTTCGGGTGCCAAGAACTCCGCGCTCAAACTTATGGCGGCAACGCTTCTGGCGCCGGGCAAGACGACGCTGCAGAACGTGCCTGATATTTCCGATGTCCACGTGATGGGCAAGGTGCTCAAGGGTATGGGCGCCACGATCGATGTTCTCGACGAGCACACGCTCGAGATTGATACCTCTCAGGTCGATTCTTGGGAGGCCCCCTACGAGCTCGTTGCCAAGATGCGTGCTTCCACCGCCGTCATGGGACCCCTGCTGGGTCGCTTCCATCGCGCCAAAATTGCCATGCCGGGCGGCTGCAACCTGGGTGCTCGCAAGATCGATATGCACATTCTTGGTCTTGAGGCCCTGGGCGTTGAGTTCGATACCGCCCACGGTTACATCAACGCTAATGCGCCCCAAGGTCTGCGCGGTACCACCGTCACGCTCGAGTTCGCCAGCGTCGGTGCGACCGAGAACCTCATCATGGCCTCTGTGCGCGCACAGGGTACCACGGTTATCGACAATGCCGCCCGCGAGCCCGAGATCGTCGATCTCGCTAACATGCTCAACGAGATGGGCGCCAAGATTGTTGGCGCCGGTACGCCCGTCGTGACCATCGAGGGCGTGGAAGAGCTGCATCCTGTTACCCATCGCGTAGTGGGCGACCGCATCGAGGCCGGTACCTTTATCGTCGCCGGTGCGCTGATGGCCGACGATCGCGGTGTTGACGTCACGGGTTTTTGCCCCATTCACTTGGGCATGGTTCTCAAGAAGATGGAGCTTATGGGCATCGATTGCGAGCGTACCGACGACGGCGTCCATGTGAACCGTGCCGAGCGTATCAAGCCGGTCGATATCCAGACGCTTCCGTTCCCCGGTTTCCCGACCGACATGCAGGCGCAGATTATGGTGCTCTCCGCCCTTGCCGACGGCAGTTCCGTTATTACCGAAAACATCTTCGAGAATCGCTTTATGTTTGCCTCTGAGCTGGTGCGCATGGGTGCCGACATTCGTATCGAGAGCCATCATGCCATGATTCATGGCGTCAAGGGCTTCTCGGGTGCACAGGTTACCTCGCCCGATCTGCGTGGCGGAGCGGCCCTCGTCGTAGCGGGCTTGATCGCCGACGGGACGACCGAGGTTTCGGCCATCCATCACATCAAGCGCGGCTACGAGCAGTTTGTCGAAAAGCTGCAGGCGCTCGGCGCGCATGTCGAGCATGCTACCGTCCCCGATCCCGTCATCTACTAATACAGGTTGCCTATGTTTAATAAAAAGCCCCTCGCGGATACCACCGCCCGAAGACCCTCAACTGGTGCGCAGGCCAAGATCTACAGTCGCGATAACGTGGCTCGCTATTCCGAGCGCGCTCGTCAACGTCGTCGTAGCCACACGATTCGTCACGTCGCGCTCATTGTCGTGCTTGGCGTGCTGCTGAGTGCCACTACCGCTGCCGGCCTGTGGTTTGCCACCATTATGGGCAAGCTCGGCGATTCTAATGTCATTACCGACAATCTGCGTCGGGTTCTGGTTGACACCGATGAGGCAAAGGATCCGTTCTACGTGCTGCTTCTTGGCACCGACGGCCGTCCGGGCGAGGATACGTATCGTGCCGACTCGATTATCCTGGCACGCATCGACCCCACGCAAAAGCAGGCGACGCTCATTTCCGTTCCGCGCGACACCAAGGTCGAGTACAAGGGCGAGACCATGAAGATCAACGCCTGCCATACCGTTGGCGGCGCCGAGGCCATGGTCGAGGCGGTCAACGAGCTGTGCGGTGTTCAGATTTCCCACTATGCCGAGGTCAGCTTCGACGGTATGCAGGCGCTGATTGATTCGGTTGGCGGTATCGACATTAACGCAACCGATGATGTTGACGACCCCGAGCACCTGGATATTAAGATTACCGCTGGTCAGCAGCATATGGACGGCGCCACCGCCCTTACCTATGCCCGCTGCCGCTACACCTATGCCGACGGCGACTACACGCGCATGCGCCACCAGCGTCAGGTGCTTGGCGCCCTTGCCAACCAGATTCTCAATAACTTCGATGCCACGAAGATCTTTGGCCTGGTTAATTCGCTGTCCGATATGCTCGTGACCGATATGAGCGTTCAGGATATCGTGGCTACGGTCAATGCCATGCGCGGTATGGATGTCGACGGCATCTACTCGGCCAACCTGCCCTCGTATGCCGACGACAGCACCATGATCGACGGTGTGAGCTACGTCTTTGTCTACGAGGACGAGCTCAAGGAAATGATGGAGCGCGTCGATGCCGGCAAGGATCCCAAGGGTCCCAACACCATGGGTCTTTCCGACGGTTCCAGCTCTACGATCGGCGACCTGAACAACAACACGTCTGACGACTACGCAAACGGTACCGCAACCTCATCGGTCAGCTCTGACGATTCCGATGGCTCAAGCGATTCGAGCGATTCGGACTACTACGAAGAGCCCACCGGCGACGGCAACGGCTACGAAGCCAACTACTAGAGTTACGCGGTTTTACCAAACCGCGTAACCAGTTGACGCTGCAAACCCGCCAGAGCGGCAATCTGCCTTTCAACTTCGGCGGCATGATCAAAAGATCAATGCCACCTCGTTTCAAGGCACCTTGCTCGCTCTGGCGGGTTTTCGCTGTCGGTGCCAAAACATCGGCGTAACACTTGGCACATGGGTAGTCATTGGGGACGTTCTTAAACGACTGGTCAAAGGGGGCACTCTTGATGCACTTGGCACTTGGGGACGTTCCTTTTGTACCGGCAGTTTGGGACACTCCTTGCTTCAAGAGGCTGGCGTGCGTCAACCTATTCTCGTTGCAGTAAAAAAACCGCCCCGTTCTTGGTTGAGGACGGGGCGATTCGTCTTTTGGACTTGTGCAGCCAGGCTTATGCAAAGCGGGCGACGAGCTCCTGGAGCACGTCGGTCATCTTGACGAGCGA
>JAYBEF010000066.1:0-22438 GCA_037277825.1 Collinsella sp. | reverse complement strand
TCGGAAATATGAGCATCGGCGGCACCGTGGGCCTCACCTGTGCAATCTTCCTGGCGGCCTACGGCGGCTACTTCCTGGTGACCTACCTCATGAGCACCGGCATGGTGCGAGCCGCCATCGCCACCCGCTACAGCGAGTAACTCGTTCAGCTTGGAATTATCGTAGGTTGACCATAGGTCAGCGAAAACGCCCCTAAGCGAGCAAGGTGACGTGAAAGAGGAGGGAAGCGTACTTTGGTACGCGACCGACGATTGAACGTCAGATTGCCGCTTAGGGGCGTTTGCAGCGTCGAGCCGTTACGCGGTTTGGTAAAACCGCGTAACTTCATCGTAGAAGCACGCTTGCGGGCGGCGGATGCTCGTCTCCTGTCGCCCGCTCACCGAGGCCCGGCAATTGCCTTAATATCTTAAGGACCTCGATTTGTCCAAGACTGAGCGAAGGAGCTCATCATGAGCGACGGAAAGAAAAAGCTTTCCTTCTTGACGGTCATCTCGACCATCATCTGCGTCGTCTTCGTTTGCGAGGCCGCCGCACCTGCTGCTGCCATTGGCAACCAGCAGTTCTTCTGGTGGATCTTCCTGATTCTGACCTTCCTGCTCCCTTATGGCATGGTCGTTGCCGAGCTCGGCACTACCTATGACGGTGAGGGTGGCATTTACGACTGGGTACGCGATGGCCTGGGCGACAAGTGGGGCGCCCGCATTTCGTACTACTACTGGGTTAACTACCCGCTGTGGATTGCCTCGCTGGCCACTATGTTCCCGGACATTTTGGGCATGGTCTTTGGCGTCGAGTTCAATCTGATTGCCAAGATTGGTATCGACCTTGCCTTTGTGTGGATCGTCTATCTTATGGGTCGCTCCAAGGCTGCCGACTCCGAGTGGGTCCTGAACGGCGGCGCCATCATCAAGGTTGCCGTTGCCGTTATCGTCGGCGCTTTGGGCATCTGGTACGCCATGGAGAACGGCTTTGCGAACGATATGTCCGCTGCCACCTTCTTGCCCGAGCTCACCAACACCAACGCGCTTGGCTACCTGTCGATCATCATCTTTAACTTCATGGGCTTCGAGGTCATCTGCACCATGACCGACGATATGGCCGATCCCGCTCGCGATATCCCCAAGGCTATCATCGTCGGCGGCCTGTCCATCGCCGTGATCTACTTGTTCGCTGGCTTTGGCATCGGCGCTGCTGTGTCGGCCGATTCCATCGATCCCGACTACGGCATGATCTACGCTGTCCAGACTATTGTGGGCGATTCCATGATCTTTAAGGTCATCTGCATCGCCTTCCTGATCACGCTGTTCGCCAACATGGCTGCCTGGTCCTTCGGCGTCAACTCCGTCGCTCGCTATGCTGCCGAGCATGGCAACATGCCCAAGGTCTTCGCCTCGATGATCTCGGATGACGACATGCCCAACGGCGCCAACCTGGTCAACGCCATCGTTGCCTCCCTGGTGCTGTGCCTGCAGCTGGTTCCCATCGACGCCATCTCCAACGGTGTCTTCTGGATGCTCTTCGGTACCTCCGTTGTCTTCCTGCTGCTGACCTACATCCCGATGTTCCCGGCATTCCTCAACCTTCGTAAGAACGACCCCAACCGTGAGCGTATCTTTACGTTCCCGTTTAAGGGCGCCATGATGAAGGTCATGCTGGCTATTCCCTGCATTGAGCTGATTCTGGCTATCGTTGCAACGCTGATTCCGTTCTCTGTCGATGAGATTGGCGATAAGGTCCCGATGATCGTCATCTTCATCGTGCTCTTGCTTATTGGCGAGGTTGTCCGCGTCGTCAGTGCTAAGGGCCGCGAGACCGAGTACAAGGGTCTCACTCCCGAGCTGGCTGCTCAGCGCCTCGCTGAGGAGTCCGAGGAGGACTAGAGCACCCGGATTCGGGGCTCCAACCTTCCTCGCGTACCAACGTACGCTTCGTCGGGCTTGTCGCTCCCGACTCGGGACGCTCTAGCCTCTTCGGAGGCGTGCCCAAGCAACAGGTTTGCTAACCTTTCTCTGAGGTGGGTGTGAGCTATTGCTCCGGTAACCACCGCCCGCCCCAATCTCTCTTCCGTATCCTTCGTGCGTTTTGTCTCCGCGCACCGGGTTACGTCGTCGCTTGCCGGTGCGACATCCGTGAAAACCGGTGCCAGGCGCCCCGACCTTTGCCGGGGAATGGGCGCCTACCATCTCTTGGTTTTAGGCTGAGGGTAACCCGCCCGCAGCAAGCGATCGTTCGATTTGGAGGAAATCTTATGCGTACGATCACCGAGTCCGAGTCCACCCCTAAGGCCGACGGCTTCTTTATGCCCGCTGAGTTCGCTCCGCAGGATCGCGTGTGGATGGGTTGGCCCCACCGCACCGACACCTGGGCCCACGGCGCCAAGCCGGCTCAGAAGCAGTATGCCGCCATCGCTCGCGCCATCGCCGAGTTCACCCCGGTCACCATGTGCGCAAACCAGGCCGACTACGCCAACTGCAAGGCCGCCTTTGAGGAAGACGAGAACGTCACCGTTATCGAGATGACCACCGACGACGCTTGGTTCCGCGACACCGCTGCCACTTTTGTTATCAATGGCAAGGGCGATAAGCGCGCCAACCACTGGCACTTCAACGCCTACGGCGGCCTCGTCGACGGCCTCTATTTCCCGTGGGACAAGGACGAGCAGATTGCCCTTAAGATGGCTGAGCTTTCCGGCTGCCGTCGCTATCGTCCCGATGACATGATCCTCGAGGGCGGCTCCATTACCGTCGACGGCGAAGGCACCGTGGTCGTGACCGACCAGTGCCTGCTTTCCCCGGGCCGCACCTGCTCTGCGGTTCTGGAGGAGGAAGAGGATCCCGAGTCCATCTGGCCCAAGTTCCACAAGAAGTTTGAGCCCTGGAGTGAGGAACTTCGCGCCTATATGGACGAGCACCTCAAGGATTACCTGGGTGTCGAGAAGGTCATCTGGGTTAAGGAGGGCATCGACCCCGAGGAGACCAACGGCCACATCGATGATGTCGCTACGTTCATCGCTCCGGGCGTCATGGCCTGCATCTGGACCGACGATCCCGAGTATCCGTTCTACGAGCAATGCCATGCTGTCTACGAGACCCTTTCCAACGCCGTTGACGCCAAGGGCCGCAAGATGAAGGTCTACAAGCTCTGCATGCCTGTGAACCCGCTGTTCATGGACCAGGCTTCCTGCGACACCATCGACGCCGACGAGAACGCCGAGCCGCGCGTTGCCAACGAGCCGCTGATCGCCTCCTACATGAACTACCTGGTCACCAACCACGGCGTTATCGTCCCGCAGTACGGCGACGAGAACGATCAGCTTGCCGTTGACACGCTCCAGAAGATCTACGACGAGGTCTGGGGCGAGGGCGTCTACAAGTGCGTCGGCGTTCAGTCCGAGCAGGTCGTCTTCGGTGGCGGAAATATCCACTGCATTACGCAGCAGGAGCCCTCGGCGTAACTGTCTGTCTTCCCGAGGCACGGCACCTTGCCCTTCAATCGTCGGGCATGACCCTTAAGGTCTATGCCCTCCTCTTTCGCGGGAATCTGCCGCACCTCGGAAACCCAGCCGATCAATCGGACCGACGTAGCTAGCTATCGCATTAGTCATTGGTGCCAACCCTGGCAACAATGCAGGTCGAAAAACGTCAGCGAAAACCCGCCAGAGCGAGCAAGGTGCCTTGAAACGAGGCGGCATTGATCTTTTGATCATGCCGCCGAAGTTGAAAGGCAGATTGCCGTTCTGGCGGGTTTGCAGCGTCGAGCCGTTACGCGGTTTGGTAAAACCGCGTAGCTAAATACGTTCCGCGATCTCGTGGATGAGGTAGTCGGTCTTTTCCCAGCCCAGGCACGGGTCGGTGATCGACTTGCCAAAGACGCCGCCGTCGACCGGCTGGTTGCCGTCCTCCAGGTAGGACTCGATCATAAAGCCCTTGACCAGCTTGGAGATGGATTCGTTGCGGCGGCAGCTGTCGAGCACCTCCTTGCAAATGCGATACTGCTCCAGCGGACGCTTGCCCGAGTTGTCATGGTTGCAGTCGATGACCGCTGCCGGATTGGCATAGCCGGCATGCTCGGTATAGCGTTCGGCCAAGCGTTCCAGGTGTTCGTAGTGGTAGTTGGGGTAGGTGCGCCCATCGAGACCGATGTAGCCACGCATAACGGCGTGTGCGAGCGGATTGCCGTCGCACTCGACCTCCCAGTTGCGGAAGATGAAGCTCTGGTGCGCCTGGGCGGCGTAAATGGAGTTGAGCATAACGGTGGTAGAGCCGGCAGTGGGATTCTTCATGCCGACGGGTACCGAAATGCCGCTCGACACCAGGCGATGCTCTTGGTTCTCGACCGAGCGTGCGCCCACGGCAACATAGCTCAGCAGGTCAACGAGGTATTGGTAGTTGGACGGGTAGAGCATCTCATCGGCGGTAAAGAAGCCGGTCTCCTCGATGACGCGCAGGTGCATGTGGCGGATGGCCTTGACGCCCTCGAGCAGGTCGTCGGGAGCCTCGGGGTTGGGGTTGTGCAGAAGACCCTTGTAGCCGGTGCCCTTGGTGCGCGGCTTATTGGTGTAGACGCGCGGAATGATGATGAGCTTGTCCTTGACCTCCTCGGCGGTCTTGGCCAGTCGGTTCATGTACTCAAGCACCGAATCCTCGCGGTCGGCAGAGCACGGGCCGATGATGAGCACCTTGCGTGCGTCCTCGCCGGTAAAGACTTTGGCGACCTCGGCGTCAAATGCCTGCTTTTTGGCGGTAAGCTCGGCAGAAAGCGGCATTTCCTCGCGGATCTCCATGGGGATCGGCAGCCTGCGTTTGAATTCCATGGCCATAGGGGCCTCCTCAATCTATAGAAAGAGCAATAAGCGTATTGTCGAGTGTTCGGCATTATCCGCTGTCGCACGCTAAAGTGCAAGCCCTTGTCACCCCGAAACCGACCAAAAAGGGACAGGTTTATTTTGGTCGGTTTTATCTGGGCAAACGTCGGCGGATGCCGGGAGGGAGCGGCGCCGCGCGGGACCCTAAGGCTGTTGTCGGTTCCCTAGGAAATACCCTGTGGGCAAAAAATGCCAAATATGAGTACGGTTGCTATCTTAGTATCATATTGCCTTCGCAAAATAATAGACATAACAGCAAAATATGTTCATTAACGCAAACACATATAAGTCCGCTATGGTGTTGTTTGATCAATTTAGGGACGCGTGTAAGCCGTGGGAGCGGCATTTGAGGCGGTTTTGGCTGTTACTAAAAAGGTAACAGTACTCATATTTGCCCTTTTTTGCCCACGGGGTCTGGAAAGCGCCGTCAGTGAGGTCTCAGGGAAGGCGTTTCGAGGCTCGAAGGACACAAAACGGGGGTGCAGGTTGTCCTGCGCCCCCGTTTTCTTGGCATTGCGGTTGTTTGCCGCCGGTTTTTACGCCGCTTCGTCGAACTGCGAGTTGTACAGGTCGGCGTAGAAGCCGCCTTGGGCGAGCAGCTCGTCGTGCGTGCCCTTCTCGACGATGTCGCCGTCGCGAATCACCAGGATCACGTCGGCGTTTCGGATCGTGGACAGGCGATGCGCGATAACAAAGCTCGTGTGGCCCTGCATCAGCGCATCCATGGCGCGCTGAATAAGCTCCTCGGTACGGGTATCGACGTTGGAAGTCGCCTCGTCCAAAATCAGCGCCGGACGGTCGGCCAAAATGGCGCGGGCGATGG
This sequence comes from Collinsella sp., assembly GCA_037277825.1. Taxonomy (GTDB): domain Bacteria; phylum Actinomycetota; class Coriobacteriia; order Coriobacteriales; family Coriobacteriaceae; genus Collinsella. The sequence continues at coordinate 16,751 of JAYBEF010000066.1, read as the reverse complement.
TCACGAGCTGGCGCTGACCCTGCGACAGATTGGTGCCCTCTTCGTTGATCATAAAGTCGTAGCCGCCGGCGAGCGTATGAATAAAGTGGTCGCAGCGTGCGGCGCGCGCAGCGGCTTCGACCTCGGCATCGCTCGCGTCGGGGCGTCCGTAGCGGATGTTCTCGCGGATGGTGCCGTTAAACAGCCAGGTATCCTGCAGCACCATGGCAAACTCGCCGCGCAGCGCCGCGCGGTCCCAGTCGCGCACGTCGACGCCCTCGACACGCAGCGAACCGCCGTCCACATCGTAGAAGCGCTGCAGCAGCTTGATGAGCGTGGTCTTGCCGGCGCCGGTGGGACCGACGATGGCGATGGTCTGGCCGGGCTGCGCCTCGCAGCTAAAGTCGTGGATGATGGTCTTGTCGGGCGTGTAGCCAAACTTCACATGGTCAAACTCCACGTGGCCGGGGCGCTTCTCGGGAATCTGCGCGTCGGCCTTCTGCTCCTCCTCGGGCGCGGCCAGGAACTCAAACACGCGCTCGGTGGCGGCGGCCATCGACTGCATCGTGTTGCTCACGTTGCCCAGCTGCTGCACGGGTTGCGTAAAGTTGCGAACGTACTGGATAAAGCTCTGGATGTCGCCGGGCGTGGCATTGCCGGTCAGTGCGAGCTGCGCGCCCACCACGACGACGCCCACGTAGCCCATGTTGCCCACCAAGCTCATAAGCGGCATCATCAGGCCCGACAGGAACTGCGAGCGCCAGCCACTAATAAAGAGGCGGTCGTTTTGACGGTCGAACTCCTCGATTGAGGCCTCGGCGCGGTCGAACACCTGAATGACGTTTTGGCCGGCAAAATCCTCCTCGATAATGCCGTTGACGGCACCCAGAACCTGCTGCTGCTCTCGGAAGTATGGCTGCGAGAAGTGAATCATTACGGTCAGGATAATCGCGGCGGCCGGCAGCGTGAGCACGGTGACGCCGGTGAGCGGCAGGCTGATCGACAGCATCATGACGAGCACGCCGATAATCTGCGTCACCGACGTGATGAGCTGGGTCACGCTCTGGTTGAGCGACTGGCCCAGCGTATCGACGTCGTTGGTGATGCGGCTGAGCACGTCGCCCTTGCTGTGGCCGTTGAAGTAGCTCATTGGAACGACAGCGATCTTGGCGGCGATCTCCTTGCGCATGCGATAGCAGATCTTTTGCGTGACGCCGGTCATGAGCCAGCCCTGGATGAGGCTGCAAACAGAGCTTGCCAGATACAGGCAGAGCAAAAAGCCGAGCGTCTTGGCGATCCAGTCAAAGTCGACGTCGCCGGTGCCGTTGACCTTGGCAACCAGGCCTTCGAACAGTTTGGTGGTAACCTGGCCGAGCACCTTGGGCCCCACAATGTTAAAGATGACCGAGCACACGGCAAAGGCGACGGCAGCAAACACGGCAATCTTGTGCTGGCCGATATAGCCGAGCAGCTGCCTCATGGTGCCTTTAAAGTCCTTGGCCTTTTCGCCGCGGCCCATGCCACCCATACGGCCCATAGGACCGCGCCGGCGGGTGGGCTTGGGAATCTGAGTCTTGGTCTCGTCTGCCATTAGCGCTCGCCTCCTTCCGTGACGGCTGCAATTTCTTCTTGGGTAAGCCCCAGCTCCTCGGCGGAAAGCTGCGACTGTGCGATCTCCAGGTACGCCGGGCAGCTGTGCAGCAGCTCCTCGTGTGTGCCAGTGCCCACCACGTGGCCGTCGTCGAGCACGATAATCTGGTCGGCGTGCATGATGGTCGCGATGCGCTGGGCCACGACCACGAGTGCGGCGTCAGTAACGTTTTTGGCCAGCTCCTCGCGCAGGCGCGCGTCGGTCTTGTAGTCGAGGGCACTAAACGAGTCATCGAACACCACGACCTCGGGCTTTTTGGCCAACGCGCGGGCGATGGCCAGGCGCTGGCGCTGGCCGCCCGAGACATTGGATCCGCCCTGGCTGATGGGGGAGTCGTAGCCGCCCTCGCGCTCGGCGATAAAGTCCTCCGCCTGGGCGACGCGTGCCGCCTGGCGCATATCCTCGTCACTCACCATATCGCCGGCAAACTTGAGGTTGCTCTCGACGGTGCCCGAGAACAGGCGACCCTGCTGCGGGATATAACCAATACGGCGGCGTAGCTCGGAAAGGGTCATGTCACGCACGTCGATGCCGTCGAGCGAAATGCTGCCGCCTGTGACGTCGTACAGGCGCGGAATCAGCTGCACGAGCGTGGACTTGCCCGAGCCCGTGGAGCCAATGATGCCGAGCATCTGACCGGCATGCGTGGTGAAGTTCACGCCGCTGATGACATCGGCGCGGGCATCGGGATACTGGAAGCTCACGTCGCGGAAGGTGAGCTCACCGCGTGACGCGCTGGTCGCGGGCAGTTTGGGCGAGGAGGGGTCGTTGATGCTCGTGGGGCAGGTGATGACCTCTTCCACGCGCTCGGCTGCGACCTCGGCGCGGGGCAGGATGACCGAAACCATGGTGAGGATCATAAACGCCATGACGATCTGCATGGTGTAGGAGATAAACGCCATCATGTTGCCGACCTGCATCACGCCGTCGGACACGCCCTGCGCGCCAAACCAGACGATAAGCACGGTGATGCAATTCATGACCAGCATCATGAGCGGCATCATAAAGCTCATGGCGCGGTTGGTGTAGAGCTGCGTGGTCATCAGGTCGAGCGAAGCCTTGTCAAAACGCTCGAGCTCATGCTCCTCGCGGTTGAACGAGCGGATAGGCATAAGGCCGTCGAGCAGCTCGCGGGCGGTAAGGTTCACGCGGTCCACAAAGCTCTGCATCTTTTTGAACTTGGGCATGGTGAGGCCCATGAGCACGCCGACAACGGCCGAGACCGCGATGATGGCCACGGCGATGGTCCACTCCAGGCCGGTGTGGTTGGCCAGGACGCGCATGACGGCGACGATGCCCATGACGGGCGCCATCAGACACATGCGGATAAACAGGGTTGCGGCCATCTGAATCTGCTGAATGTCGTTGGTGCAGCGGGTGATGAGCGAGGCCTGGCTAAACTTGCCCACCTCGGCCGGCGAGAAGTGCATAACCTTGTTGAAGGTCTCGCGGCGCAGGTCGCGTGCGATGGAGCAGGCGGTGCGCGAAGCCACGGCACCGGTCAGGATGGTGGCGACCAGCGACACCAGACACAGACCAAACATCGTGGTCGCCATGCGGCCCAGGTAGGCGTTCTGCACGTCGGCGGGGTCGATGCCCTGCGCCTTGTACTCGTCCTGTACATAGCTCACGGCGCGCTGGGTGACGATGGAGCCCGACATGGAGCCCATTTTGTCCGCCATTTCGTTGGCGCCCTCGACGAGCTTGCTTTGGTCTACCAGACCGCCCTCGACACCCAGGCGCAGGCTCTTCATGGTGATCTTGCCGCCGTCGGCGTCGATCTGCTTTTGCATATTCTGCGCCGCTGCGGCCTTCTGCTGCATCTCGGCGAGCTGCTCGGGCGTCATCGCTGCCATTTGCTCGGGCGTGGGCATGGCTTGAGCGGCGTCGCTGTCTTTCTCGCTGGACGTGCCGGTCATGTCTCCCATGGAGTCGGCGTCGATGCCCTGGTTGAGCGAAAGGACGACGGTCTCGGGCAGGCTCATAATGTCGGTAATTTTGCCTCCATCGGCACGCTCTTCCTCGGTGCCCTTGTACGTTCGAATGCCGTTTTTGTCAGCCTTGCTAAACACGGCCTCCACAGCCTTGGCGTCCTTGGCGCTCATGAAGAGTTCGAGGTCGTCGAGCGATTCGGCGCGAATGGTGTCGGGCACGGGCGAGGCGATGCCGCCTTGCTGCACGCCCACGTCGACGATGTCGCTCATATAGGTAGGCAGCGCCAGATCGGCGTTGCAGCTGATTACGATAAGTACGATAGCTGTGAACAGTGCCAGGACGTGCTTTTTAAAGAGCTTGAGAATCCTCACTCGGCATCTCTCCTTTCTTGATTGCGGTCGATAATTTCGTTGGCACGTCTTAGAAGGCGCACCATCTCTTGGGTATCTGTTTCGCCGAGCTGCTCGAGGAAGGCCGCGGTGCGCTCCTCGAATTCCCGTCGTTTGATTTCGAGATCCTGGAATCCCTTGTCGGTCACCGTGACGTGTACGCGACGACGGTCGGTCTTTGAGTGCTCGCGCTCGACCCAGCCCTTGGCTTCGAGAGCGCGTAGGATATTGGCGATGCGGGCGCTCGAGACCCAGGCGCGATCGGCGAGTTCGCTCGGCGTGAGCGAACCGCCAGCGAGCATGAGGGCGCGCATGACGGCCATCTCGCCGCCGAGGGCTTTGTCCGCAAAGCGCGAAATGCGCTGATGCATGCTGCCGAACTCGGTAAGGAGCTGACGCCCAAGTTCACGGAAATCGGTATCTTCCACCGAAAACCCCTAACACTAGAAACTATTTTCGGTGAAAGATGATACCCCCGCACGCGCACCCTATACGGTAGATTTTGGGACATGCCTAGAAAACAACCTTTAGGCGACCTCCGTACACCGTCGGTATCAGCAAAGTAAGGGGTAGATCGTAAGGCATGTCCCAAAGCCTACTCAGAGGCACTTTACTCTGCTAAAGCTGGCATAACAGCTAGAGCGAACGTCGTACAAAGGCAAGGAAAAATACCAAACAAATCGGTGAACGGTAGTTGCTCGCGCTCGCATTTCCTGCGGATTTGTTAAAAACGCCCTAATGGTATAAAAAAAGAAACATATAACAGCCCTGATGAAGGGGGTGGCTATGTTATCCTTCTCAAACGGGTGAAATCTTGGGTTTTGGGTTGCAGTTCCAAGGTGGACAAACGTTTTTCCCTGTACCAACGTGTGGTGAAGAACGGAAGAAGCCGGTAGTGCAAGCCGATAATTCAAGAATTCAATAAGCAGCGGTGTGAGAGAGCGCCGCATTACACGTAACTAGGAGCGTGGTTACACAATGCAGGAGGCATGGGAAGGCTTCAAGGAAGGCATCTGGACGGGAGAAGTTGACGTCCGAGACTTCATCCAGAAGAACTACACCCCCTACGAGGGCGACGAGTCGTTCCTCGCCGGTCCGACCGAGCGTACCAAGGAGCTGTGGGGCGAGGTTCTCGACCTGCTGCTCAAGGAGCGCGAGCAGGGCGGTGTCCTCGATATGGACACCAAGACTGTCACGGGTATCGTGAGCCACCCCGCTGGCTACATCGATAACGCCCACCGCGAGAAGGAGACCATCGTCGGCCTCCAGACCGACAAGCCGCTCAAGCGCGCTCTGCACGTCAACGGTGGTATCCGCATCGCTTGCCAGGCTGCCAGCCAGCACGGCTACAAGGTCGACGAGAGCGTTGTCGAGCGCTACACCTTCGAGCGCAAGACTCACAACGCCGGCGTCTTCGATGTTTACACCCCCGAGATGCGTGCTTGCCGCTCGGCCCACATCATCACCGGTCTGCCCGATGGCTATGGCCGCGGCCGCATCATCGGCGACTACCGTCGTGTCGCCCTGTACGGTGTCGACTACCTGATCAAGGACAAGGAGGCCCAGAAGGCTTCCACCCCGACGGTCATGACCGCCGACAACATCCGCGACCGTGAGGAGCTGCAGGAGCAGATCCGCGCCCTCGGCGAGCTCAAGATGATGGCCGAGACCTATGGTTTCGATATTTCCAACCCTGCTACCAACACGCAGGAGGCCATCCAGTGGATGTACTTCGCCTACCTCGCTGCCGTTAAGGAGCAGAACGGCGCCGCTATGTCCATCGGCCGTACCTCCACGTTCATCGACATCTACGCTGAGCGCGACCTTGCCAACGGTACCTTCACTGAGGAGCAGATCCAGGAGTTCGTGGATCACTTCATCATGAAGCTCCGCATGGTCAAGTTTGCCCGTACCCCCGAGTACCAGGCCCTGTTCACCGGCGATCCGCAGTGGGTCACCGAGTCCATCGGCGGCATGGGTGTTGACGGCCGTACGCTCGTTACTAAGATGAGCTACCGCTACCTGCACACGCTCGAGAACATGGGTACCAGCCCCGAGCCCAACATGACCGTTCTGTGGTCGACCCGTCTGCCCGAGAACTTCAAGAAGTTCTGCGCCAAGACTTCCGTCGCCAGCTCCTCGATCCAGTACGAGAACGACGACCTCATGCGCGTCTATCACGGCGACGACTACGGCATTGCCTGCTGCGTGTCCTCCATGCGCATCGGCAAGGAGATGCAGTTCTTCGGCGCCCGCGCCAACCTTGCCAAGTGCCTGCTCTACGCACTCAACGGCGGTGTTGACGAGGTCTCCAAGAAGCAGGTCGGCCCCAAGTATCGCGCCGTCGAGGGCGATACGCTCGATTACGACGACGTTGTGGCCAAGTACAACGACATGATGAAGTGGCTCGCTGGCGTGTACGTCAACTCTCTGAACATCATTCACTACATGCACGATAAGTATTGCTACGAGCGCATTCAGATGGCTCTGCACGACAAGCACGTGCACCGCTGGTTCGCTACGGGCATCGCTGGCCTTTCCGTCGTGGCTGACTCCCTGTCCGCCATCAAGTACGCCAAGGTCCACCCTGTCCGTGACGAGAACGGCATCATCGTCGACTTCGAGACCGAGGGCGAGTTCCCCAAGTACGGTAACGACGACGACCGCGTCGACCAGATCGCTCACGACGTTGTGCACCAGTTCATGGAGTACATCCGCATGAACGACACCTACCGCAACTCCGTGCCCACGACCTCGGTTCTGACCATTACCTCCAACGTCGTGTACGGTAAGAAGACCGGCTCCACGCCCGACGGCCGCAAGGCTGGCCAGCCGTTCGCCCCGGGTGCTAACCCCATGCACAAGCGCGATAGCCACGGCGCCATCGCTTCGCTGTCTTCGGTTTCCAAGCTCCCGTTCCGCGATGCTCAGGACGGCATCTCCAACACCTTCTCCATCATCCCGAGTGCGCTCGGCAAGGAGGACCAGGTGTTCTTTGGCGATATCGACCTTGATCAGCTGGGCGAGTAACTATTGTTAGTGCTATACTAACAATAACGATTACTGATTAGTGCGCCGGTTTCGGCCGGCGCCTATTAATCGAAGGAGACACATTATGAAGGTTTCTGAAGTTTCCGAGACTCAGGCCGATAACCTGGTCCACATGCTCGACGCTTACGCCGAGAAGGGTGGCCACCACCTGAACATCAACGTCTTCAACCGTGAGACGCTGCTCGACGCTCAGGCTCACCCCGAGAAGTACCCGCAGCTGACCATCCGCGTTTCCGGCTACGCCGTGAACTTCCACACGCTCACCAAGGAGCAGCAGGACGAGGTCATTGCGCGTACCTTCCACGACAAGTTCTAAAGGGACTCAACTCCCGCAGGATCGCCGGGCCGCTTTGGGTTACTTTCCAAAACGTCCTCGGACATGCAAAGGGCTCCGCTGCGCGCTTCGCGCGGCGGAGCCCTTTGCGTCCTGCGGAAATGTTTTGGAAAGTAACCCAAAGCGGCCCGGCGGGGGTCCTGTGTAGTCGCCCTTTAGGCGGAACTCTCCTAATTATTTGGATGAGTCGTTTACTTACTTGTGCTGTTACCGTCTTCCCGCTGTTGTTGGGGTATGCTTTGTTCGTATGTAAACGTTTGACATGTTGATGGGGGAGGGTGCTATGGCTCGCGAGGGCGCTCGTTCTAAGGATTCTGCTAAGCCTGGCATCAAGGAAGTTGCAGCGGTGGCGGGGGTTTCGCCTACTACGGTATCTCGCGTGCTTAATAATCGCGGCTATATTAGCCAAGAGACCCGCGATAAGGTCCATGCCGCGATGGAGCGCATCAACTATACGCCCAACGATATCGCCCGTGCCATGCTCAACGGTCGCCTGAATCTTATCGGTATGATCGTTCCCTTTGTGAGCAGCCCGTTCCATGCTCAGGTTGTGCAGGCGGTCGAGCGCACGTTAGCGGAAAACGGCTTTAAGATGTTGCTGTGCAACAGCGCCAATCGACCCGATCTTGAGCGTTCCTATATTGACATGCTCCGCCGCAATATGGTCGACGGCGTCATCGTCAACTCCCTCAATATCGGTGCCGAGGCATATGCCGAGATGGGCTTGAGCCTGGTTGGCATCGACTGCGATCTTGGCGAGGGCTCTGTCCAGATTGCAAGTGACAGCTATGGCATTGGCGAGCTCGCCACGCGCCGTCTGATTGATGACGGCTGCAGGCGTATCCTGTGCCTGCGCAGCAATAGCCGCATGCGCATGCCTGCCAATAAGCGTACCGATGCCTACCTCGATGTTGTTGAGCAGGCCGGTTTGTCCGCGCTTGTCCGTGAGGTTGAGTTCGTTAAGCCCGACGACGAAAAGGGCGCGGTCGTTGCGAAGATCCTCGATGAGAACCCCGATATTGACGGCATCTTTGCGGGAGACGATACGATGGCGGCCATCTGTCTCAACGTGATGAAGCAGCGCGGCTTGAGCGCTCCAGACGATATTAAGGTCGTGGGCGCGGATGGTGCCCGTCGAACTATGACGTTTATGCCTGACTTAACAACCGTACGTCAAGATATCGATCGCATCGGAGAGCTCGCGGCGCAATCCATCATCGCTCTTATTAACGGCGATAATCCCGAATCGAATATCAAGCTTCCCGTTGAACTCATTGAGGGCAAAACCGCGTAGTTCATCCCGTGCCAAAAGAATTCCTCAAACGCCTCTGATGACCGTTCACCGGCATATGCCAACCGTTTGCCGACGACTGGAACTGCGAAAAGACGTATTGATATGAAAACGTTTGACATATGAAAACGATTGACATATCTTGCCATTGTACCGAGTTAGTATGTCGTGGAAAGGGAGTCTCGGATGCACAAGGTGTATTACCAGCCTGAGGGAATTTGGGTAGGCGACATCATGCCGTACGGCGAGGACGGCACGTTCTATCTCTATCATCAGCGTGACACGCGTAACCCCGAACCTTTCGGAGAGCCGTTTGGCTGGGCACTCGCTACGACCAAGGATTTCGTCAACTACAAGGACTATGGGGAGAGCCTTGAGCGCGGCGGCGACGAGGAAGTCGACCAGTACATTTATGCCGGCACGGTGTTTAAGGTGGGCGACAAGTACCATGCGCTCTACACTGGTTGCAATCGCGATAAGGTCCGCGCACGTTTGATGAAGCAGGTTCTTCTTCACGCAACGAGCGACGACGCCGTCAAGTGGGAGAAGAACATCGCCGAGACGCTGCTTCCGCCCCAGGAGGGTTACGATGACCGCAACTGGCGCGATCCCTTTGTTCTTTGGGATGAGGAGAACGAAGAGTACATGCTCATCCTCGGCACGCGTGTGGGCGAGGACAAGCGTCTGATGACCGGTCGTCTGGTCAAGTTCACCTCCAAGGACCTGGATACCTGGGAGTTCCAGGGCGACTGGTGGAATCCGGGCCTGTACACCATGTTCGAGATGCCTGATCTCTTTAAGATGGGCGACTGGTGGTATCTGGTGTTCTCTGAGTACAGTGATGGCAACAAGACCCGTTACCGCATGTCTCGCTCTATCAACGGTCCTTGGATCACTCCTGCGGACGATTCCTTCGATGGCCGCGCGTACTATGCTGCACGTACCGCATTTGACGGCGAGCGCCGCGTTCTCTTTGGTTGGGTTCCTACGCGCGACGAGGGCGGCGACCCCAGCTCTTACCTGTGGGGTGGCACTTTTATGCCTCTCGAGATCGTTCAGCGTGCCGACGGAACGCTCGGCACCAAGCTTCCCGACAGCATGCTTGGCGCCTTTGGCGAGGCTAAGGCAGTCGAGGCCTTTGAGCTTTCGTGCGAGTCGGGCAAGGTCGAGCAGGTGCTCGCCGCGGATGCCGGTTCTACCTATATGCTCGACGCCGACATCGAGCTCGCCGGTGACGCTGCCGGCTTCTCGGTGAAGCTTGCCGAGGACGCCGAGTCCGGTCTTGCCTATGAGTTCCGCGCCAACCTGCGTGAGGGCAAACTCGAGTTTACGGCGGCCCCCCAGTATCCGTGGTTCCAGGTCAACAACATGGGCCTCGAGCGTCCGTTGTTCTTTAAGGGCGAGGGCACTCACCATGTGCGTCTGGTCGTCGACGACGACATCGCGACCATCTTTGTCGATGATGTTGCGCTCAACGCTCGCTTCTGCAACAAGCAGGGCCAGGGTGTGGCGCTTACCGTCACCGACGGTGCGCTCAAGTGCGCAAACGCAACGATCGCGTCTCTGTAGCGGCAACGAACCGTTTTATGATTTAGAAAAGGAATGGAGAGGAACATGGACTACAAAGTAGTGTCTCAGCAAGTCGTCGATAACGTCGGCGGTCTGGAGAACATCGAGGGCGCCACGCATTGCGTTACGCGTCTGCGTCTGGTGCTCAAGGATACGAGCAAGTACAACAAGGCCGAGCTCGAGAACATCGATGGCGTCAAGGGCGTGCTGTACAACAGCGGCCAGCTCATGATCATCTTCGGTACCGGTACCGTCAACAAGGTCTACGATGAGTTTATGGCTCTGACGGGCGTTAAGGAGATCAGCGCTTCCGAGGTCAAGGGCGCCGAGGCGGACAAGAAGGGCAAGTTCTTCTCGGTCCTCAAGGTATTCTCGGATATCTTTATCCCCATCATTCCCGCTTTCGTCGGCGCTGCTATCATCATCGGCCTTAAGTCGCTGATCGTTGCCAACGGCCTCTTTGGCATGGAGGGCAGCCTTGCCGATCACAGCGAGTTCCTCAAGAACCTCGCAAGCTTCTTTGCCATTATCGCCACCACGTTTGACTACCTGCCTGTCCTGGTTATGTACAGCGCGGTGAAGCGTTTTGGCGGTAACCCGATTCTGGGCATCCTCGTCGGTATCGTCATGGTTCACCCGAGCCTTATGAACCGCAACACGTTCGTTATGGACCCGACGGGTGCTGAGTACTGGAACTTTGGTCCGCTCTCCATTCCCATGGTTGCTTTCCAGGGTGGCGTGTTCCCTGCAATCCTGACTGCCTGGTTTATGGCCAAGGTCGAAAAGATTGCCCAGAAGTACATCCCCGAGGTCGTTTCGTTCGTCTTTGTCCCGACCGTTACCCTGATTCTTGCTAACGTCGCCCTGTTCACCGTGTTCGGCCCGCTCGGCAACCTGATCGGCGACGTCCTCGCCGGCGTAATCGATATCCTGTACAACAGGATGGGCGTCTTTGGTGCCTTTGTCTTCGCCGCGTTCCTGCAGCCGCTTGTCGTTACCGGTACGCATCAGTTCATCCAGGGTATCGAGGCAAACCTCGTTGCCACGACTGGCTTCAACTACATCCAGGCCATCTGGTCGGTTTCCATCATCGCCCAGGGCGGCGGCGCCATCGGCATGTACCTCATTCACAAGAAGCATTCCAAAGAGCGCAACATCTGCATGTCGTCCTTTATCCCGACGCTGGTCGGTATCTCCGAGCCCGCAATCTTTGCTGCAAACATGCGCTACTCGATCATCCCGTTCATCTGCGCTTGCATCGGTGCAGGCTGCGGCGGTGCCTTCGTGAAGCTCTTTGAGGTGCGCGCCATCGGTCAGGGTCTGACCGGCGTGCTTGGCCTGCTCATCGTCACGCCCGAGACGCTCGTGTGGTATGTGGCTGGCAATCTCATCGCCTTTATCGTGCCGATCGTCTTGATCTTTGCCTACAACAAGGCAAAGGGCGTGCCGACCACCGATGAAGAGGGCGCTGGCGCTGGCTTCGACGTTAGCTTCTAGTTGAGCCGTTCAGCGTAATGTGCGGATAAGTCCATTTGGGGAAGGGCGTTCGGCTCGTGCGAGTCGAGCGTCCTTTCCCATAGACGAGAAAGTCAACGGCGATGTTTAATCAAAAAAATAAGGTGACACGCGCGGACTATGAGCAGTGGCGTGCCGGACAGGATGAGACGGCGGCTCGCATCGCATCCGACCCCGATAGGCTTTTGTTCCATGTGGAGCCTGAGCTTGGCTGGCTCAACGACCCCAATGGTTTGGTTCAGATTGGTGATACGTATCACATCTATCATCAATACGATCCGTTCGATGCTGCGCATGGCGGTCCAGTGCTTTGGAACCATCTGACGACAAAGGATTTTGTGACGTACGAGAATCACGGCCCCGTGCTGTTCCCCGATTCCGATTTGGATTCGAGTGGAGCGTATTCTGGTTCTGCCTTTGTACGTGATGGCAAGATTCACTACTTCTATACCGGCAACGTTAAGCATTTTGACCGTGATGATTACGACTACGTGTTGACGGGCCGTGAGCAAAACCAAATTCATATGGTTGCCGAGAATCCCGACGAATTGGGCGAGAAGCGCATAGCTGTTGGGCCGGTCGATTACCCCGACGATATCGGTACGCACGTGCGCGACCCCAAGATCCTTGAACACGACGGTATCTACTACATGGTTCTCGGCGCTCGTACGAAAGACGATCGCGGGTGCGTGCTTGTCTATACCTCGCGTGATCTAGAGGACTGGGGCTATGCGACGCGCATTGAGCTGGGCGAGAAGTTTGGCTTTATGTGGGAGTGTCCTGATCTGTTTGAGCTCGATGGCGAGCTTATTCTCGTTTGCTGTCCGCAGGGCGTGCCCGCCGATGGCTGGCGTTACCGCAATCCGCATCAGTGCGTGTGGTTCTCCATCGAGGCCGATTGGGGGGCGCCGAGCTTTAAGATCGTCGGCCAGGGCATGCCTCCGATGGTTGATGCCGGTTTTGATTTCTATGCCCCGCAGTCCTTTGAGGACGCTGCGGGTCGGCGTTTGATGATCGGATGGTCGGGTTGCCCCGATGCGACGACAGAAAGCCCGACGGTGGCGCGCGGGTGGCAGTGCGCGCTGACGGTGCCGAGAGAGCTGAGCATGCGCGGCGGCAAGCTCTGCCAGTGGCCGGCGCACGAGATTGAGAGGATGCGCGGCGATTGCGTTCGTGCTGTAGGCGGTGAGACCGTTGAGGAGCCGGGACGCCTGTTTGATGTCGTGGTTTCCTGCGAGGGAGCCAAGATGATCGAGCTCGAAATCCGCAAGGGTGTCTTTGTGCGTTATACGGACGGGATGCTTACCCTCGACATGGGTGACGAAGGCTATGGGCGCGACCAGAGGTCGATCGAGCTCAGCGAGCTTCGCGACCTGCGCGTGCTTTCGGACACTACGATGGTCGAGATTTTTGCAAATGGCGGCGAGGCGGCACTTACGAGCCGTACCTATTCGCCGGCGGTTCCGGCGATGGAGCTGCACGCCGAGGGTGCGGCATCGATGAATTTCTACCGCCTCGTGCATTAACCGTGCGTGGAGCACGATTGGATTTGCTGGACGGAATGTGTCGCAGTTGTCGCGGTCAACTACCGCTTACCGCATATAGCGACCGTTTGCGGAATAAGTAACCCTCCTTAATAAACCGTGTGGAATCCTAGATAAGCACGGAGTTTTCCAGGGAGACGCTGTCCTTTGTTGTGTGCAAGGGGCGGCGTCTCTTTGGCGCTTGGACGCCGTTGTGCAACAGTGCGGCGGCGCGTGCCATGTATTGAAAAGCCAATGTCGAGATGGGTCGTGATAATAATGGGCAAGTACGTAATCGTGGTTGAGTCTGGGGCGGATGTGACGCCGGAGCTCTGCGAGCGCTACGGCATCGTGCGCGTGCCCATGCATGTCACGATTGGTGACGAGACCGTCGAGGACGGCTCGATCGATCCGCTCGAGATTTATTCGCGCTGCAACGAGTTTGGCGTGATGCCCAAGACCAGTGGCTGTTCGCCAGCGGATTTTGCGCATGTGTACGACCGCATCCATGCCGAGCAGCCCGACGCGACTATTTTGCATCTTGCATATTCCGAGGCCACGACCTGTTCGCATCAGTCCTCAAAGATTGCGGCCCAGGGGCGCGACTACGTGTTCTCCATGGACACGCGCTTTGTCTCGGTAGGCCAGTCGCTTGTTGTCGTCGAGACCGCCAAATACATCGAGGCTCACCCCGATGCCACCGTCGACGAGATCTTCGCCTTCGCGAACTCCGTCATGGACCGCGTGCTGTTGGGCTTTGTCCCAACCGATCTCGCCTTCCTTAAGGCCGGCGGTCGTTTGTCCAACGTGGCATTCCTCGGTGCCCATCTGCTCAAGATTAAGCCCTGCATTGAGGTGGCGGGTGGTAAGTTCGTGGCGACCAAGAAGTTCCGCGGTTCTATGCTTAAGTGCGCCCGTGCCTTTATTGACCACATGGTTGCGAAGGGCGAGATCGACTACTCGCATATTGGCCTGGCGTATTCGGTAGGTCTTTCCGAGGAGCTGCGCGACGACATGGAGGTCTATGCGCACGACCTGGGCTTTAAGGACATTACCTGGACTCAGGTCGGCGGCGTCATCTCGAGCCATTGCGGCCCGACCGCCTTCGGCGCGGTGCTTACGCTTAAGGCGTAAGGCCTGGCGTCTATCGATATCTATTGCCTCGGCGGCGAGTGGGTTGTGACAACCTTCCCGCCGCTTTTGTGTGGGGCCAAATAGAACAACCCAATTGACCACTAAACCGTTTCACCATCATGCGTATGGGCTAGAATGGCTCTGGCATTTATGTAACTAAAACCAATGAGAGGCAAGGTAGCGGGAATGGCTGAGATGACGCTCGAGGGTGTGGACGCTCGTCCCGAGGACTCCGCGTTTGCCCTGGGCCGCGTACATTCGATTGAAACGATGGGTACGGTCGACGGACCCGGCATCCGCTTTGTGGTGTTTGTCCAGGGCTGTCCCATGCGCTGCGCGTATTGCCACAATCCCGATACCTGGTCGGTCAACGGCGGCACGATGGTGACCGTCGAACACCTCATGGATGAGTTCCAGAGTAACCATGAGTTTTACCGCAGCGGCGGCATTACCGTTTCGGGCGGCGAGCCGCTCCTGCAGCCCGAGTTTTTGGCCGACCTGTTTCGTGCAATGCACAACAACCCCGATGGCCGTGTACATACCTGCCTAGATAGCTGTGGCTATGCATTTGACCCCAACCACCCCGAGAAGTTCGATGCCGTGCTCAACGAGACCGACATGGTACTGCTCGATATTAAGCATGCCGACCCGGTCGAGCATAAAAAGCTGACCGGTTGCGATCCCGCACGCATTCTGGCGTTTGGTGATGAGCTTGCGCGTCGCAAGATTAAGGTCGTTATCCGCCACGTGGTGGTGCCGGGCATTACCGACACGGTGGAGGAGTGCGAGAACCTCGGTCGCCTCATCGCTCCATGGCACAACGTGGTGGGCCTGGAAATGCTGCCGTATCACACGATGGGTGTCGTCAAGTACGAGCAACTGGGCATTCCCTATAAGCTCGAGGGCGTGCCCCAGATGGATACCGCTCGCATGCCCGAGCTGCGCAATGCCGTTATGATCGGCATGAAAAAGCGCCGTGCGGAGCTCAAAAACGCTATCGGATAGCATGCCATTTTCGTTCCCCAAGGGCACTCATTGGGGACAGACTTAAATGAGTGCCCCTGGGCACCTAGTTGATTGCTAAAGAGCCCCGTCCTAAAAAGACTGCTCTCTGGGTTGCGGTGAGATGCGCAACAGAATCGTGCCATTTGGATAAATACGCTTGTGGTTTCTTTAAAGACACCTTAAACGCCGCTGAATATCTTTGGAAAGAATTGCCTGCTCGGTATCATGCTGCTCGTATATAAACGGTGGCAGTCAGGAGACCACGTGCGAAACATCGCATCGCGGGACGAGTATGTGCCGCAGCATGGCAGCAGATATAAGACGAAGGGCACGTCTTCGCGTGGCCTTGCCGGCGCTCGCATCCGCGTGAGGAAGATTGCCGCCATTGGGATGCTAACGTCGGCGGTTATTATCCTCGGAATTACCGTTAAAACCTACGCCTCGGAGCGAACGGGGCGCCCAGATGCGTCAACGGTACAGCTGCAAAACGAGAAGGTTTCAAAGTCCAAAGCGTCGGCAGATCAAGCTCTGTCGACGGCAGATCTCAAGACGAGACTTTCGAAGGCGGACTTCAACGATATCCCTTCGGGTGATACCGTTCGGACCTTCTCGTTGGTGGATAACAAGACTCCTGCCTTGGAGGATGAGAGCCTTGCCTCGCTCCAGGATGCCCTGTGTCGGGCGCAGGAGCTGGGCGATGTGGGTGTAGTGTTCTACGACCTATCGAGCGGTAGGGGCGTGACGTATAACGCTGATGTCGAGGTGTATGGAGCGAGCAGCTACAAAGCGCTGTATGCGCTCTATATTTGCGAGACGTTGGTCGAATCGGGGCAGGTGTCGCTCGATGGGCCTTTAGCCACGTATGGTGGTTACAGCATGGGCTGGCAGACGGTGCGCAACCTTATCGAGAATGCCGTCGTCAACTCAGACAACGATTCGTTTATCGCGTTACGCGCGGCGTTTGACCATGATGGCTATGAGGATTGGATTGCCAATCTGGGTGTTGATGACGAAACGGCACTGAATCCGATGAGTGATTTTCCGACCTACTGCCCGCGCACTTCTGCGAGGTTATGGCGTGAGATGAGCGGGTATCTGAGCATGGATACCGAGACTTCACAGTGGCTGTCGGGCCTTCTGGCATCAACATCGCGCTCGTTTATTCGCGATGGCATTGCGGACGATCAGGTCTTGGTGCGCAACAAAGCGGGTTGGATCAGCGAGGACGGCTACTATTCGACATGCGATGCAGGCCTCATCGACATCGATGGCCGTACCTATGTCATGAGCGTCATGACATCGATGCCATCGAGCGACCAGTCGAGCGAGGTTACGGCTGCGATTGCAAAGGCTCTGTTTGATACGCGAGCTGCAC
>JAYBEF010000065.1:0-23133 GCA_037277825.1 Collinsella sp. | reverse complement strand
GCGGAGGCAGGTTGGTGATGGCGAGCAGGGTCTTGCCGACCAGGTCCTCGGGCTCATAGTATTCATGGATGCCGGAGAGAATGGTACGGTCGGTGCCGGTACCGTCATCGAGCGTAAAGTTCAGCAGCTTCTTGGACTTCTTGACGGCCTCGCATGCCTTGACCTTCACGGCGCGGAAGTCGCTCTTGGAGAAGGTATCAAAGTCGACGAACTCCTCAAACAGCGGCTCGACGGCAATCTTGGAATAATCAACCGTGGGCTTGAGCGGCTTGACGAAGGGGCTCGCGGTGTTGCCGGCCTCGGCAGCCTTGGCAGCAGCGGCACCGGACTGGAAACCCTTCTCGGGCTTCATGTGCGGGAACAGCAGCACGTCGCGGATGGAAGCCTGGTTGGTGAGCAGCATGACCACGCGGTCGATACCGATGCCAATGCCGCCCGCGGGAGGCATACCGTACTCGAGGGCGCGCACGTAATCCTCGTCGTACTCCATGGCCTCGTCGTCGCCGCCGGCCTTCTCGGCCATCTGGGCAGCGAAGCGCTCGGCCTGGTCGACCGGGTCGTTGAGCTCGGAGAACGCGTTCGCGTACTCGTGGCCGGCGATGACCAGCTCAAAGCGATGGGTCAGGCGCGGGTCATCCTCAAAGCGCTTGGCAAGCGGGCTGACCTCGATGGGGTAATCGCACACGAAGGTGGGGTTGACGATGGTGTCCTCGCCCAGCTCATCGTAGATCTCGGCGATGATCTTGCCGGCGGTCCACTCGGGCTTGATCTCCAGGCCCTTCTCGCGTGCGGCGGCAGCGAGCTCCTCAACCGGCGTGTCGATGGTGACCTGCTTGCCGAGCACGTCGGAGACGATGTCGGTCATGGGACGGCTGGCCCACTCACCAGAAAGGTCGATGGTCTGGCCCTGATACTCAATAACCTCGGGGTTGCCGATAGCCTTGTTAGCGGCCTTAATGACGCCCTGAGCGAGCGCCTTCATGCCCTCGAGATCGGAGAAGGCGCGGTAGGCCTCCATCGTGGTGAACTCGGGGTTGTGAGTAAGGTCCATGCCCTCGTTACGGAAGATACGGCCGATCTCGAACACGCGCTCAAAGCCACCGACGATGCAGCGCTTGAGGTGCAGCTCGGTAGCAATGCGCAGGTAGCACTCCTGGTCGAGCGCGTTGAAGTGCGTGATGAACGGCTTAGCCGTAGCGCCGCCCTGGATAGTCTGCAGAATGGGGGTCTCGACCTCCATGTAGCCATCGGACTCCATAAAGCGGCGGAACGTGGAGAGAATCTGCGAACGCTTACGGAAGGTCTCGCGAACGTCGTCGTTGGCGATCAGGTCGACATAGCGCTGGCGATAGCGGGTCTCCTTGTCGGAGAGACCGTGGAACTTCTCGGGCAGCGGGCGAACGGCCTTGGACAGCAGCGTCGCGCTCTTGGGGGCAACGGAAAGCTGGCCACGCTTGGTGCGCACGACTACGCCGGTCACGCCCAGGATATCGCCCAGGTCGAGCGCCTTGAGCGTGTTCCAGGCGGCCTCGTCCATATCGTTGATGCGGCAGAACAGCTGGATCTCGCCGGTCGCGTCGCGCACGACGATGAACATGATCTTGCCCTGACCGCGCTTGGCAACCACACGGCCGCCGATCTTCACGACGTCCTCGGTGTCCTCGCCATCGGCAAGCTCGGCGTACTTAGCCTCGATATCGGCGACGTAGTCCTCAATCTCGGAGTGCTCGGGATACGGGTTCTGGCCCGCCTCGAACAGGGAGGCACGCTTGGCCAGGCGGGTGGCGCGCTCGTCGTTGAGCGTCGATGCCTGATCGGCGGCGTTCTGGTTTTCTGCCATAGTTAGCTCCTCAAACTAAAACGCTCCCCAGGATTCGGTCCCAGGGAGCGAAAACATACCTTTACGCGGGACCGTGGTCTAGCGTGCGATCTTGGCGATGGTGTAGACGCGAGTCTTGCCGGAAGGCGTAACGACCTCGACGGAGTCGCCCTCGCCATGACCAATGATGGCGTGGCCGACCGGAGACTCGTTGGAGATCTTGTGCTCGAGCGAGTTGGTCTCGGTGGTACCGACAAGCGTGACCTCGATGAGCTCACCGTTGGGGTCGACCAGGGTAACAGTCGAGCCAATGGAGACGGTCAGGTCGCCCGTGCTGGCAGCGATCTGAGCGTTAGCGAGGATGGCCTGGATCTCGGCGATACGAGCGGCGTTCTGGGCCTGCTTGTCCTTGGCGGCATCGTACTCGGAGTTCTCCGAAAGGTCGCCGAACGCGCGGGCTTCCTTGATGTCCTCGACGATCTCTTTGGCGTAATCGCCCTCACGCCAAGCGAGCTCCTCGACGAGCTTCTGGCGGCCCTCAGCGGTCAGTACGATCTGGCTTGCGTCCATACGGATATCTCCCCAACTATGATGTAACGATCAACTGTCAACAAAAACGAAAAAGACCGGCTAGCCTGCGGGCAAGCCGGTCAGGTGCTCACCCCAAAGGGATGGGACTACTCTGCGTCCGCGTCGCTGTCCTCTGCCTTCTTTTGCTTGGCAGCAGCGAGCTTGGCCTCGAGCTCTGCGATCTCCTTGTCCTCCTTGGACTCCTCGACCACAACCTCCTCGGCCTGCTTGGTTTCGCCCTTATCGTCGCCCTCCATACCCTCGCGGATATTCTTGACGGTAGAGCCGAGGGACTTACCGAGCTTCGGCAGGTTCTTGGGCCCAAAGATAATCAGGACAACGACGAGAATAATGATGAGCTCAGGAGCCCTCAGTCCAAACATGTAGACCTCCACAATACAGCGAGACAAGCTCGAATGAGTATACCGCGGGTATCGCGGTATCACAACAATAGCTAAAAAAAGGGACCGCAAGAAGCGGTCCCTCCTCATGCTCTGGTCGGGTTGACTGGATTTGAACCAGCGACCCCTGCGTCCCGAACGCAGTGCTCTACCAAACTGAGCCACAACCCGTTAGCTCGACTATAGTAACAAAGATTTCCGTCGTGTGCCAGAGAAATTTTTACTTCTTTGGCGCTTCAATGCGAACCGTGTCGGAAACGAGCTCCGTTGCATAAGCCCACCAGCCGTTTTGATGAGCGGCTGCCGAAAGATTGGCTGCCGTGGCGGCGCTATCGCAGAGAGCAAACGAGCAGGCACCCGAACCGCACACGTTTGCGGCAATGGTACCGTCCTGTGAACGAAGCCAGTCGAGCACTGTTTGAATCCGCGGCTCCATCTGCGCGGAAATGACACCCAGGTTGTTGTGGACGAGCGCGTAGGCCGCCTCTGCGTCTCCCGAGCGAAGGGCAGATGCGATCGCTCCAGGCTTGTCCGCAGGCGCTGGGGTCTCGTCAAAACATCGATAGGCTTCAATTGTTGAAACGCTTGCCTCACGCGGCTTGACCAGCACGACGGGTGTCGCGGGAAGTGCGGGGTACTCGGTTGCCAGCACGTCTCCCCCACCCACATAAAATGCAGGGCTGGCATGCAAAAAGAAGGGAACATCGGCGCCAATGCCGCGCGCAATGTTGTCCAGCGCGGAATCGGTGCGGTCGATACCCCACAGCTCTGCCAAGGCAACAATGACCGCCGCGGCATCCGTCGAAGGACCGCCCAGGCCGGCACACAACGGGATGCGCTTCTCGATCGTGATGCAGACATTGGCTTCGCGACCATAATGCTCGGCCATAGCGAGCGCAGCACGATACGCCGTATTCTTTTGCATGGGAAAGTCGGATGCCGGAATCGTCTGGACGGTCAGCGCCTGTGCCGGCGTAACCGTCACGGTATCGACAAGACCGACGGCTGCCATCAGGGAATCGACCTTATGGTAGCCGCGGTCGTCACGCTCGGTACGAACCCCCAGATAGAGGTTGATCTTTGCCGGCGCGGAAAGGGTCAGGGACCAATCGGTCACCGCTAGTGCTCCTCGAGCTGATTGCCGAGCGGGGTAAAAATGTGCTCGCCGCTCTCGGGGTCGAACAGCTCGACCTGGCCGGTGAGAACATCAATATACTGGTAGGACTGACGCGACTTGCGGCCACGGCGCTCGTCGACCTCGACGATAAAGACTGCCGGATGGACGCTCTTGATGGTGCCCATGCGCTCGACGACGCGGGTACGGCCCATGTTGGCCTTCACCTTAACGCGATCGCCCACCATATCGGTCAGCTTCTCGTGGATGTCGTCGACGTGATTGACTTCCATCTCTTCCATGAACAGGGCCTCCAGAAGGTGCAATTCAAAAAGGGGATAATACCCCTAAGATAGACAAAACTCTAATACTATAGCACCCTGTTGTGGCCATACGCAAGTAGCTAATTAGCTACTTACAGAGTATCGGTATCCAGGACGATGGTGAATGGACCGTCGTTGACCAGGTCGACCTTCATATCGGCGCCAAAGATGCCGTGCGCCACGTGTTCGACATCTTGGCGCACAAGCGTCAGGAAGTACTCGTAGAGCTCGTTGGCGACATCGGGGGCGCCGGCATCCGTAAACGACGGGCGGCGGCCGTGACGGCAATCGGCGAACAGCGTGAACTGCGACACCACGAGAACCTCGCCGTCGACATCGGCCAGTGCCAGGTTGGTCTTGCCGTTCTCGTCCTCGTTAATGCGCAAGCCCCGGAGCTTGCCCCACAGCTTATCGGCCTCGGCGCGCGTGTCGCCGTGACCCACGCCCAGCAGTACCAGATAGCCGCGCCCAATTTTGCCCACGCACTCGCCGTCAACCGTCACGCCGGCGTTGAGCACGCGCTGCACCACCGCACGCACGGCCTACTCCTCGCCCGTTAGTTTGGCGGATAGGTGCTCGAGCGCATGGAATCGATGGCTGATGGCGTTCTTCTCGTCCGCCGTCAGCTCGGCCATGGTCTTGCCCGGCGTGTCGACCGGCAGGAACAGCGGGTCGTAGCCAAAGCCGTGATCGCCGCGGCCCTCGTGTGCGATAACGCCCTCGCAGGCGCCCTCACCATAGGTGACCAAACCGTCCGTGTCGATGAGCGCGACGACGCTCATAAAGCGCGCAGTGCGGTCCTCGTCGGCCACGCCCTCCAGATTCACGAGCAGCTTGGCATTGTTGGCGGCATCGTCGCCGTGAATGCCCGCGTAGCGCGCGCTATACACACCGGGCTCACCGTCCAGCGCGTCGACAACCAGGCCCGAATCGTCGGCAATGGCCATGAGCCCCGTCTCTTCGACGGCAGCCTGCGCCTTAATGATGGCGTTCTCCAAAAACGTCGTGCCGTTTTCCTCGGGGTCCTCAAAATCGCCTAGCTGGCCGAGCGCCACAAAGCGAACCTCGGGCATAACCTTGCCCAAAATGGCCTCGATCTCGGTGAGCTTATGGGCGTTGCCCGTTGCCACGACGATGGTCGCCGCCGGGTCGAGGGTGTCGATGTCGATCTTCTCAAGTGCCATGAGTGGTCTCCTTGTCCGTATAGCAAAGTCACGTAAAAGGGACCGGTCCGTCGGCGTCTCCCCTTTCATGTGGCATCAACCTTATCTATCGGCGTTTCCGCAGATAAAACCTGCCAAAATAAACCTGTCCCTTTTTGGCAGATTAGGCGAGGGCTTGGCGCTGGAGCTCGATGAGCTCGGCAATGCCCTTGTCGCCCAAATCGAGCAGGGAATTGAGGCGCTTGCGGTCGAAGGGCGCCTGCTCGCCAGTGCCCTGAAGCTCGATCATCTCACCGGTATCGGTGGCGACAAGGTTCATGTCGACCTCGGCGTGACTGTCCTCGGAATAATCCAGGTCGAGCAGGGTGTTGCCGTCGACAACGCCCATGGAAATCGCGGCGACCTGGCCCGTGAGCGGGATGCGCTCGAGCTTACCCGCCTCGACCCACATGGCAAGGGCGTCGTGCAGTGCCACCCAGGCGCCGGTAATGCTCGCCGTTCGCGTGCCGCCGTCTGCCTGAATCACGTCGCAGTCGACGGTAACGGTGTACTCGCCGAGTGCCTTCATATTGACGACGGTACGCAGGCTGCGACCGATGAGGCGTTCGATCTCCATGGAGCGGCCCTTGCGGTTGGCATGCTCGCGCTTGCAGCGCTTGCCGGTCGATGCTGGCAGCATGGCGTACTCCGCCGTTACCCAACCGGCCTTGGCGCCCTTGCGCCAGCCCGGCACGCCCTCCTCGATGGTGGCGGCGCACAGCACGTGCGTATCGCCAAACTCGGCCAGGCACGAACCGTGGGCGTGCTTCATGACGCCGCGGGTAAGCTTGATGGGGCGCAGCTCATCGGCGGCGCGGCCGTTGGCGCGATTGACCTGCATATACTCCATGGAAAAATCCTTTCGGCAAAAGGTGAACGTGAGCCTTTGGTCGGTGACCTTGTATCTATTTCAGTTCGTCGATATCGATATGCTCAATGCTCTTGAGCGGCTGGCCAAAGATAAAACTGCCCGCCACCGCAAACTCGGCAATGTTATCGGACGTCGTTGCAAAACGATGCTGCGGCTCGGCTGCGTCGCCCGCCAGCTGCTCGCGGCGCGTGAGAATATCGGTCAACTCACGCGTGGTCTCCTCGGCGGAGCTCACCACGCGCACTCCGGGACCCAGCGCATGGCGAATAGGCCCCACGAGCAGCGGAAAATGCGTGCAGCCGAGCACCACGGTATCGATGCCGTGGTCGCGCAGCGGTTCAACCGTGGCACCGACCAGCGCGCGTACGGCAGGCGTATCAAAGATGTCCTCGTTCTCGAGCCACTGCTCTTGCAGATGCGCGCCCGAGGCGAGCTCGTGCTCAACGACCTCGACAAAACTCGAGGCAGGGCAGCCGTATACGTCGACGCCGGCATCCAGGTCCTGAATGGCACGCGTGTAAGCACCTGAGCGAATGGTGAGGTTGGTGGCGAGCACGCCCACCCGGCGCGTGCGGGTGCTGTTGATTGCCGCGCGTGCGCCCGGTGCGATCACACCGATGACGGGGACGTCGAGCACCTGCTGGGCCAAACGCAAGGCCGCAGCGGTCGCCGTATTGCAGGCGATGACCATGATCTTGACGTCGTGCTTCGACAGCCAACGGCCCGCCTGCAGTGCAAACGAGCGCACCTCGTCCTCGGTGCGGGTGCCGTAGGGGCAGCGCTTGGTGTCGCCAAAGTAGTAGACGGACTCGTGCGGCAACGCCGTTGCGATGGCGCGTGCAACCGTCAGACCGCCCAGACCAGAATCGAACACGCCAATCGGGCGCGTGTCGCCTGCCGGATTCTCGATATCGGACATTACCTCACCAGATTCTCTCTCGAAAAGATATGGCTCAGCGCGATAGGACCGCACTACGAACGGGCCGCGACGAGCAGCTCTGCCGTTGCCGCCCAGCCATCGACAATCTTGCCGCGCGTGACGTAGGCGTTATCGCAAGCATCCAGGAACTCGGGCGCGCCGGCGCTGGTCAAACCGTTCTCGACCAGGCAGAACGTGCCCACGTGGTCAGCCATGTAGAAGTCGGACTCGGAATCGCCGAGCGCCAGCGTCTCCTCGCGCTCGATACCAAGGTGCTCGCAGAAACGTGCGATGGCAACGCCCTTGTTGAGACCGGCGGGATTGATGTTAAACGCGCGGCCATCCTCGACGCGTTCGAGCTCGAGCGTCGTCGGCTTGGACAGATGCGTCAGGTGACCGTTGCAGGCCCAGACCAGGCCGCAGCCGGCCTCGTCAAGAATGGCCTGGACCTCGTCGTCGGGCACATCGCCGCGCATGCCGACGGTGACCTCGCGGTACTTGTAGCCAGTCGACATGTCGTTGTGGTACTCGATCTTATGCGGCCAGCGGGCGAGAATCTTCTCGCACACGCCGGTCTGCTCGATCACCTGATGCGGCGTGAGGCCGCAGGCGGGGTCGTAGGGCATATCGCCGGTCAGATACTCCCAATCGTTGGCCTTGAGGTCGTACATGACCAGACCACCCATCTCGCCGATGTAGGAGTTGAGGCCGAGCACGCGCGCATCCTCGTGAATCATGGTGCGGTTGCGGCCCGAGGTGGGGACCACCTGGATGCCGGCGCGGGCAAGTGCCACGACAGCCTCGACGAGCTTGGTCGAGGGGTTGCCGTCGTTGTCGCGCAGCACGCACGAGCCGGGCGCGAGCATGGTGGCGTCCAGATCGGTAAAGACGTACTTAACCTTGGCAAGACGCTCGCGCATCTCGCCCGAAAGCTCAGCGACGGTCGGCAGGGTATTGTGGGACATGGTCACTCCATTTACGTAGAAGGGGCTTCTGGTCTTAGGCGTCGTACGCCGCAAGGGTGCGCTTGAGAATCGAACCGTCGCGCTCGCAAGGCTCGGGTCCGTTCTTGCGCAGCATACGCTCTTCCTCGCCCTTACCGGTCACGATGACCACGGCAGGACGGACGGTTTCGCGCACGGCAGTCTCGATAGCGGCAACGCGATCAGTCACGATTTGCCAGTTATCATTTCCCTGCGCTTGAACGTTGCGCGCGATCTCGGCGCAAATATCCTCGACGTCCTCGGGGCCGGGGTCGTCCTCGGTAATCACGATTCGGTCGGCATACTTGCCAGCGGCGATGCCCATCGTGGTGCGTCGGTCGACACCCTTACCGCCCGTAGCGCCAAATACAACCGCCAGCTCGCGCTCGGGATAGTTCTCGCGCAGGTCACGCAGGAGCGTCTCGAGGCTCATGCCGTTATGTGCAAAATCGACGACGCCCAAGATTTTGCCCGATACGGACGGATAGAGCTCCATACGGCCGGGAACGAAGACGCCCTCAAAGCCATGGACGATACCCTCTTCGGAAATGCCCAGGGCCTCGGCGCAGGCAATAGCGGCAAGCGCGTTGGACACATTGAACTTAACCGGCGTGGGAATCACAATGTCGCGCGTAAAGCGGGGCGTGCGCACCGTTGCCACCACGCCGCAGTCGCCATTGCGAATCGCCAGCGCAAGCACGTCGGCACGCTCGTCGGTCAGGGAGAACGTCACCGTGCGCTCGCAACGAGATGCCGCCTCGAGCACACGATCGACCTTATCCATATCGAGATTGACCACGGCAAAACGGCTCTGCGAGAAGATTTTGAGCTTGCTGGCAAAGTAATCCTCGAGCGTCGGATGCTCAATCGGCGAAATGTGATCCTCGCCGATATTGGTAAAGGCGCCGACTTCAAAGGCGATCTTGCCCGTGCGCTCGTATTTGAGGCCCTGGCTCGATGCCTCCATAACCAGCCACGGGGCACCCGCCTCCGCGGCATGCGCGATGCGAGACTGCAGCAGGAAGGATTCGGGGGTCGTCAGCTTGGAAGGGCCCGCCTCGATGCCGTCGTCGAACTCAATGCCCGTATTAAGAGCGGGTCGATGACAGCCCGTAAGCTTGGCCTCGTTGACGAGAATGCCGCGCAGATAAAAGCTACAGGTCGACTTGCCCTTGGTGCCTGTAAAGGCGCAGACCTTCACCTTACCCGACGGATGTCCATAAAAGGCATCTGCCACCACGGCGAGCGTGCGACGAATATCACTCACAATCACCGCGGGAGCATCAACATCGTAATCGACCTCGGAAACGTAGGCCACGGCGCCGTCGGCGATTGCCGAAAGCAGGTACTCACGCTTAAACGCGCGGCCCTTGCAGACAAACAACGTGCCCGGACGCACTTGGCGCGAGTCGTCAGTCGCAAACTCAATGCGCTGGTCGCACGAAGCGCTCGGTTTGGAAAGAACAAGGTCATCTTCCTCGAGCAACTCTATATAGCGCATCAGAGTTAGCTTCTCTTGTGTCGGACTCGACATACAAAGACCTCTCTCGCTAAATTCAGCCTTAAAGGGCAAAAGACGTCCCGCGGCAGAAACGATGAAACATTCTGTATTATCAACCATCCTAATATGCCACCTGACCTTGCGCGCACTGCAGCCTTCTAAAAAATTGCATGGACTGCGTCGTGAGTTAATAAATGGCAACAGTGTTCACCCCGCGTAAAAACAAGGAAATCTGGGTGCTATTCTTTATCCAAATGTCTTGATGTGCCTCATTGACCCACAGATGTTGACCCACAATGCCGACCCATCATGCCCAAGCAAAGGATTCCAGATGAAACGACACTTCGAGCGTCGCCATCACTCGGCACGCGTCCAGTTGACCCGGCACATCGTCTGTGCCTTCGCGACGGTCGTTGTGGCCCTTGCCACCATCATCGGCGCGAGCGGCTGTTCGTCCTCCCAGAACGCCTCGAGCACCTACACACTCGTCGAGCATGGCAAGCTCACCGTCGCAAGTGACTTGGCCACACCCCCGTTTGAATACGTCAACGATTCCGGCGAAGACCAGGGCTTTACCTATGAACTCATGGGTATGATCGCAGACGAGCTCGGTCTGGAGCTCAACTACTTGCCGGCGCAAAAGTTCGACGGCATTATCCCCATGGTCAAGCAGGGTGTAAAGACCGATGTCGGCGCATGTAACATCACGATTACCGACGAGCGCAAGGAAGAGGTCGACTTCACCGATCCCTATATCGACTCCAACCAGGGCGTCGCAGTTGCAAAGAACACTGGATACGACACGGTCGATAGCCTCAACGCGCCGGGCGTCAAAATTGCCGTGCAGTCGGGCACCACGTCCGAGGAGTGGGCAATCGAGAACCTGCCGCAGGCAACTACCGTCAACTTTGACGACTGGACGGCAGCCTTCACCGCCGTCATGAGTGGTCAGTGCCAGGCGGTCGTATGCGATCTGCCCGTTGAACAGTGGATGGTTTCAAACTCCTTTACCGGTATGGAGATCATCAAAGAGGTTCCGACGGGCGAGCAGTTTGGCATCGCCGTCTCTAAAGACAACCCCGGGCTGACACAGGCCATCAACGATGCCCTTGCCAAGATCAAGAGCTCCGGTGCCTATGACAAACTGTACGAGAAGTGGTTTGGCATGGCACCCACGAGCGGGTCCGATAACGAGGACGCCTCGAGCTCAGACGACGCGACAGGCGCTTCACTTGCCGTCACCTCGGCGACCGCCAAGTCAAACGAAGACGGCGGCAACGGCGTGCTCGGCGGCATCGCAACCCGCCTGACCTGGGAAGCGACAACGGGTAGCGACGAGGGCGACGTTTCGCAAATTGAGCTTGAGCTGCCCGAGGGCGGATCGTTTGAAAGCACCGATGTTAAGGTCACGCTGCTCGACGGACTGAACCAGACGGGTGTCAAGGCATCGTGCTCGCTGGACGGCTCAAAGCTCGTCATCAAGTTCGCCGATCTCGTCGCTGCCGGCTCGCAGATTCGCGTTGTTGTCCCCGACGTCGTATTCCCGAGCAACGCGGGTGCCTATGCCGTCACCGGCAGCTATGTCGCCGACGGCGACAAGCGAGATCTTCCCGAGAGCCCCACCATCAGCGTCTCGGAGAGCACCATGGTGCAAGAAATCGTCGCCTGGCTCGATGCCCAGCCTTGGGTTGCCGCGTGGAACTCCAACCCGTTTTTGGGCATGTTCTGCAAGCCGCAGATTGTCGTCACCTCAATCGCCTCGCTCTTTAAGGGCTGGGGCATAGCACTTGCCGTGACCGCCATCGGTTTTCCGCTCGCCATCCCCATCGGCTTGCTGTTTGCCTTTATGAAAATCAGTCATAGTCGTATGCTGCGCGGCATCGCCGTAACATACATCAACGTCCTGCGTGGAACCCCGCTCTTCCTGCAGATCTACATTGCGTTCTTTGGGTTCCCTATGATCGGTCTCAACGTGCCCAATCTGCCGCTCGGCGTTGGCGTGCTCGCCATCAACTGCTCGGCCTATCTTGCCGAGATTTTCCGCGCCGGTATCGAGAGCGTACCGCATGGTCAAGCGGAAGCTGCCTACTCGCTTGGCATGACTTGGTCCCAAGTTATGTCGCGCATCGTGATCCCACAAGCCGTACGTTACGTTATACCAACTATGACCAGCGAGTTCGTTATGCTGTACAAGGACACTTCACTGCTTTCGAGCGTTGGCGTCATGGAGCTCATGCTGTTCTCCAAAAACCTCACGGCCACCACGGGCAACATTACGCCCTACATTTGCGCCGCACTTTACTATCTGGTCGTGACGATTCCGCTCATCCACATCGTCACCAAGGTGGAGCACCGTCTCGCCGAGCGCAGCAAGCGCTAACCGCTCATACATAGCATTCGCAACCACGGCCCGCCGCTTCGCCTGAAGATCGGGCCGTGGTTTTTTCGGTTCGCTCGACGCTTATGCCCTATCACGAAACAAAAGATTGGCATGATAGTAAAGATTATTTGACATCAGCTGCCACAATCCTTGCGGCAGTACACCTGAGCCGTCAGCAGAAAGGATCTTGCATGTGCGGTTTTGTCGGTTTTACCGGTACAGATGAACAGAGTGAGCTGGTTCTCACGGCTATGATGAATCGCATCATCCACCGTGGTCCCGATATGGGCGGCCAGCATATCGTCGACAACGTTGCCCTTGGCTTCCGTCGTCTTTCGATTCTTGATCTTTCCGAAGCTGGAGCTCAGCCCATGTCGAGCGACGACGGCAAGGTCACGATTGTCTTCAACGGAGAGATCTACAACTTCCAGGAGCTTCGCGCCGAGCTGGAGGCAGCCGGCTACGCCTTCCACTGCAACGCCGATACCGAGGTCCTGGTACACGGTTACGAGGAGTGGGGCGAGGACCTGGTCAACCGCCTGCGCGGCATGTACGCGTTCGTGATTCACGACCAGAACAAGAACAAGCTCTTTGGCGCTCGCGACATCTTTGGTATCAAGCCGTTCTATTACTACCAGGCATCCGATGGCTCGCTGCTGTTTGGCTCCGAGATCAAGAGCTTCCTGGACCATCCCAAGTTTGAGAAGGCTGTCAACCACGACGCGCTGCGCCCCTACCTGACGCTGCAATTCCCCGCCACGGAGGAGACCTTCTTTAAGGGCGTGTTCAAGCTTGCCCCGGCGCATTGCTTTACGTATGACCTGACGACCAACACCATGGACATCAAGCGTTACTGGAGCTGCGACTTCACCGACGACAACTCCAAGACCTTCGAGGAGTACGTGGACGAGTGCGACAAGGTCGTGCACGAAAGCGTCGCTGCGCACCGAATCGCCGATGTTAAGGTGGGCTCGTTCCTTTCTGGCGGCGTTGACTCCAGCTACATTGCCGCCTGTCTCATGCCCGACACCACGTATTCTGTCGGCTTTGATTACAAGAACTTCAACGAGACCAACTACGCTGCCGAGCTTTCCGACAAGCTGGGCATCAAGAACGTGCGCAAGATGATTACCGCCGACGAGTTCTTCGATGCACTGCCCGATATCCAGTATCACATGGACGAGCCGCAATCGAACCTGTCCAGCGTGCCGCTGTACTATCTGGCGCAGATGGCTTCCGAGGAGGTCACCGTCGTCCTTTCGGGCGAGGGTGCCGACGAGCTGTTTGCCGGCTACGAGTGGTACGAGGACACCCCCGAGATGCGCTCCTTTAAGAAGCGCGTGCCGCTCGGCGTACGTCGCGCCCTGGGCTCGCTCGTTCAGCATCTCCCCTACTTTAAGGGCCACAACTTCCTGACGAAATGCGCCGAGGTTCCCGAGCGCTGGTATGTGGGTCAGGCAAAGGTGTTCGATCCCTCCGAGGTCGACGAGGTGCTCAAGCCCGCTTATGACACCGGCAAGAACGCCGCCGAGATGTGCGCCGAGTACTACAAGCAGGTCCCCAACTGCTGCGAGCTTTCCAAGAAACAGTATCTGGATATGAACATGTGGCTACCGGGCGATATCCTGCTCAAGGCAGACAAGATGTGCATGGCGCATTCTCTGGAGCTTCGCGTCCCGTTCCTGGACAAGAAGGTCATGGAGTTTGCCGAGCACATTCCCGCCAACTACCGTGTTAACGAAGAAGGCTGCAAGCTCGTTCTGCGTCACGCTGCCAACCGCACGCTGCCCGACGAGTGGGCAACGCGCAAGAAGGTGGGCTTCCCCGTACCGGTCAAGTTCTGGCTGCGCGAGCAAAAGTACTACGACTACGTAAAGGAATACTTCACCGCACCGTGGGCTGCCGATTTCTTTGACACCGATGCGCTCATGAAACTGCTTGACGATCACTTTGAGGGTCGCGCGCTCAACCAGCGCAAGATCTATACCACGTTGACGTTCCTCATCTGGTACAAGCGCTTCTTTATCGACGAGGACAAGGGCGCCGAAGTCGCCGCGTAAGTTTCGTTATGAATTAGCGGTGAACAGCACGGGGTTTCCGCTATACTCAATCACTGCGGGCGATTGGCGCAACGGTTAGCGCAGGTGCTTTACACGCACAAGGCTGGGGGTTCGAATCCCTCATCGCCCACCACTTGATTGAAAAGGCTCCCAGCGATGGGGGCCTTTCCTTTTTGGGCCCCGTGCAGAGGGATTCGAACCCGCAAGGGTGCGGAGCTGAGGAAACGCGTAAGCGTTTTCCAGCGCAGCACGCGAGGAGCGAAGCGACGAAGCGGGGCGCGGGCGGCGCCAGCCGCACGCGGACATCCCTCATCGCCCACCACTTGATTGAAAAGGCTCCCAGCGATGGGGGCCTTTCTTTTTTGTGCCCAGCGCATGGGATTCGAACCCGCCAGCACGTCTGCCACAAAGGCCGTGGCCAAAAAATGGCAAAAATGAGTACTGCTACTTTGTTTGCAACATATAATAAGATAGTATTTGCCTAAGTTACGCAACATGTGTCCATTATAAGGACTAACAGTTGGATTAAAATCGTGTATTCATCGCCATTTCGTCTTGCTATCTAGCCTTATTAGTCCAAAATTGCTGCTACCAAATCGGTAACAGTACTCATATTTGATGTTTTTTGACCAGCAGGTCTCCCCCGCCTTAGCAAATCTAAGACAAAACGGGGTCCAGACCGCTGAATCGTGCCGCATAGGGCACGTCCGCAGTCCGGAACCCGGTCCAAATTGAGCTATTGCGTTGTGTTAGGCCAAAACGTCCGACAAAATCTCGATCAGGCTGTCCACGTCGGCTTCCTCGCAGACAAGCGGCGGCAGGAAACGCAGTGTATGAGCTCCGGTCGCGTTAATCACGGCACCGGCCTCCAGCGCCCGGGCAACAATGTCATGCGCATCGCCCGCAGCGTCATCCAGATCGCAGCCGAGCATCAGGCCACGTCCACGCACCTCGGTAACGTGCGGCAGCTTGGCGAGCTCTGCCTCCATATAGGCGCCAACCTTGGCGGCATGCTCGGCATAATCGCCGCGCACAAGCGCGGAGAGTGTCGCGGCACATGCCGCGATGGCCAAGCAGCTACCGCCGAAGGTCGAACCATGATCGCCGGGCTTAAACACGTCGGCGATCTCCTTCTTTGCCACCACGGCGCCCATGGGGACGCCGTCGGCGATGCCCTTGGCAAGACTCATGATGTCAGGCTCCACGCCATAGGTCTGGAATGCAAACGGCTTGCCGGAGCGGAAGATGCCACACTGGACCTCGTCGGCGATAAGAACGGCGCCCACCTCGTGCGCCAAGTCGCGCGCAGCCGCCATAAACTCCTCGGTCATGGGATGCACGCCGCTCTCGCCCTGGATCGGCTCGAGCATCACGGCGCAAATCTCGCTTCCGAGCTGCTTAAAGATTGCGCGCAGTTCATCGACATCGTTGGGCGTGCAGGCCACAAAGCCGCCCGGCAGCGGACGAAAACTGTCCTGCAGCCAATCCTGCATGGTCGCCGCAATGGTCTCGAGCGTACGACCGTGGAAACCGCCGCGCATGCACACGATGGTGTTGCCACCGTTGCCGGCACGCTTGGCGTACAGGCGCGCGAGCTTCATCGAGCCCTCGTTGGCCTCGGCACCGGAGTTGGCAAAGAACGTCTCCCACACCTGCTCGCCCGCAGCCGGAACGCCAAGCGCCGCCGCCGTAGTCTCGTCGCCGGCGGCAATCGCGTCGGCAAGCACGCACGCGCCATCCACATCGTCGTTAGCGAGCTTGGACAGTAGCGCCGCGACCTGGCCACGCTGCTCGATGTAGAAATAGTTGGAGACATGCAAGAGCTTTTTGGTCTGCGTCTCGAGCGCCGACAGCACTGCCGCATTGCCGTGGCCTAGGCTGCATACGCCAATACCTGCAAGAAAATCGAGATACTCACGGCCATCGTCACCGATGAGCTTCATACCGTGACCCTCGACAAATTCGACCGGAGAGCGACCAAAGGTGTGCATAACATAATGGGATTCGAGTGATTGTTGAGCTGCAAGTGACATGGGATACCTTTCGTTAAGCGCCAGGAAGCGCAAACTGTA
This sequence comes from Collinsella sp., assembly GCA_037277825.1. GTDB lineage: Bacteria > Actinomycetota > Coriobacteriia > Coriobacteriales > Coriobacteriaceae > Collinsella. Next base: position 6,918 of record JAYBEF010000065.1, on the reverse strand, counting down.
AGCGTAATGGCGTGGCGATTTAAAACCGACTAGACCGTTTGAAGCTTCTCGACCTCGTCGAGGTTCTCGGTCAGGCGCGCCGCAAACGTCGAAAGCGGGTGCGGATGCGTATCGAACTCGTAAGCCGTCTCGGTGGAGTGGATCACGGTACCGACGCCAGCATCGGTCAGCAGCTCCAGCAGCAGCGAGTGCGGCGTCGTGCCGTTGATGATGTGGGCTCGGAACACGCCAGCGGTAAGCGCATCGACGGCGGCGCGAAGCTTGGGGATCATGCCCTTGTCAACCTCGCCGCCGTAGAGCATCTCATTGACCTCGTCGAGCGTCAGGTTGGAGATGAGCGAATCCTTATTGCTAAAGTCCTTGTACAGGCCGTCGACATCGGTCAAAAAAATCGCTTTGTGCGCGTGAAGCGCCGCCGCAACGGCACCGGCGGCGGTATCGGCGTTGATGTTGAAGAAGCCACCGTCCTCCCCCGCCGCGACCGTGGCGATAACGGGAATGTACTCGCTATCGAGCAAACGCTCGATATAGTCGGTGTTGACGTGCGTGACCTTGCCTACGCGGCCGAGCTCTGGGTCGAGTGGCTCGGCGATAAGGGTACCGGCGTCGCTGCCGGACACGCCCACGGCAAGGTTGCCGTGGTGGTTGAGTGCCGCGACCAGCTCCTGATTGACCTTGCCACCCAGTACCTCGCGAACGATGTCCATGGTGGCAGGAGTAGTCACGCGCTGGCCGTTCTTAAACTCGACGGGGATGTCGTAGTGGCTGAGCGCCTCGTTGATGGCCTTTCCGCCACCGTGCACGATAACAGGGCGCATGCCGATAATCTTGAGCAGGACGATGTCGCTCATCACGTCACGACGCAACTGCTCGTCGACCATGGCGGCACCGCCGTACTTGATAACGACCGTCTTACCGGTCAGGTTCTTAATCCACGGCAGCGCCTCGAACAGCAGCTGCGCGGTAACTTCATTGGATTCGCTCGAGCGACAATCGCGTGCGAACTTCATAGTCTGCCTCGTCTTTCGTGTAGCTATTGCGCCGTCCCTCGTTGCCCGCGATTGCAGCGGGACGCGCGGCACATCGGGAGTCTAGGAACGGTAGTCGCCGTTAATGGAGATGTACTCGTGCGTGAGGTCGCAAGTCCACACGGTGGTCGCCGCGTCCCCTGCGCCCAGGTCTGCCGAGATCACAATCTCGGGCGCCTCAAAACGTCGCAGGGCTTCGTCCTCATCGAAGGGGACCATCAGGCCATCGCGACAGACGGGCATACCCATCATGTCGATGGACACATCTTCTTGGTTAAACTGCACGCCGCACTTGCCGAGCGCCATGGCAACGCGGCCCCAGTTGCAGTCGTGGCCGGCGATGCAGGTCTTGACGAGCGGCGAGTTGGCAACAGCACGGGCGGCGATATCGGCCTCCTCGTCGTTCGCGGCGCCGGTGACATTAACCGTCACGAGCTTGGATGCGCCCTCGCCATCTGCGGCGATGTTGCGCGCCAAGCTCTCGCACACCTCATGCACGGCAAAGGCCAACTCGTCAAAGGCATCGGAGCCCTCGACAATAGGCTCGGCATTTGCGGCAGCGCCGGAAGCGAGCATGATGCAGGTGTCGTTGGTCGAAGTATCGGAGTCGACCGTTACCTTGTTGAAGGTCTGCTTGACGGTGGAGAGTAACAGGGCGTGAAGCGCCGCCGGCTCGACGGGGGCATCGGTAGTGATGACTGCGATCATGGTGGCCATGTTGGGCATGATCATACCCGAGCCTTTGCACATACCGCCCACCGTATAGGCATTACCTGCGTGCCCCGCGGCCTCGCTGCGGTAACACACGGCATACTCCTTGGAATGCGTGTCGGTCGTCATGATAGCGCGAGCGGCATCGGCGCCGCCGTGGGCGGAGAGTGCCTCGTAGGCGGCAGGAACGGCGGTCTCAAACGTGTCGATCGGCAGAATCTGACCAATTACGCCCGTGGAGGCGACCAGAATCTGCTGGGGCTCGCAGCCGATGACCTGCGAGGCGATGTTGCAGGTCTCGCGCGCGCAGGCAAGACCGGTTTCACCCGTGGCGGCGTTGGCGTTGCCAGAGTTGATAGAAACACCGGCGATGATGCCATAGCCCTTGTCGGCGCCGCCCAGGTTGGCACGGCTCACCTGCACGGGCGCCGCACAAAAGCGGTTAGTCGTAAACACGCCGGCCCCGGGACAGGGTTTATCGGGCACGACGAGCGCGTAATCCAGGCGCTCGGGATTCTTGCGGAATCCGGCATGGATGCCCGCCGCCTTAAAGCCGGCTGCCGCCGTTACGCCGCCCTCTACGGCACGGATCTTGATATCGAACTGCTCTGTATTCATCGTCTTTATGACTCCTTATGTCAAACAAAAAATGGGCATCGGTTGGTGCGCCATGCCAGCCACAATCATGAGACCAGCTTAAGAGTGGCGCCCCACTCGATGCCCGACTACCAAATCGTCAACAATCGAATGTGCTACACCGGGCACGCCACTGTGGGCAAGCCTCGTCGCTCATCAAAACCAAAGACGATGTTGGCGCACTGGACCGCCTGGCCTGCTGCGCCCTTGCACAGATTGTCGATGGCGCCCGTAGCCACCAGAACGCCCGCGCGTTTGTTGAGCGCGAGGCCGATCTGGGCGGCGTTGGTGCCGACGACCGAAGCCGTCTTGGGCTGCTGGCCGGCATCGAGTACGCGCACGAAGGTGCGACCGGCGTAGAACTGCTTGTAATGGTCGACAACATCCTCAAGGGTCAAGGTATCGATAGCCTGCGGCGCAAGCGGCATCGTCACCGTAGAGAGCAGACCGCGCTTGAGCGGTGCCAGGTGCGGGGTAAAGACGACACGATCGGTTAGGCCCAAGATCTGCTCGATTTCGGGCGTGTGACGATGCTTGCCCACGCCATAGGCCTCCAGGTTTTCGTCCGCGCTGCAAAAATGCGTACGGGCGTTGCAGGACTTACCGGCACCCGTCACGCCGCTGATAGCGTCAACGATCACGGGGCCACTCTGGGCAACCCAGCCGGCGCGCACGGCAGGCGCGGCGGCAAGGCTCGTTGCGGTGGGATAGCAACCGGCGCAGGCGACCAGTACAGGCTTGCCGTCGGCGTGGTCGGATGCAGCGGTCTCCAAATCCTGGCAGAACAGCTCGGGCAGACCAAAGGCGCGGCTCTTGAGTAGCTCGGGGCTCGTGTGCTCGGCGGCATACCAGGCCTCAAAGGTGGCCGGATCGCTCAGGCGATAGTCCGCCGAGAGGTCAATGCAGGAGACTCCCGCGGCAAGCAGGGCGGGCACCTGTGCCATGGCAGCCGTGTGCGGCACGGCCAAAAAGACCGCGTCGCAGTTCTTGAGCTCGGGGGCATCATGCGTCGTGAAGGCAAGATCGCTTACGCCGGCGAAGCTCGGGTACACCGCAGACAACGGCTGGCCGGCATCGGCGTTGGACGTAATGGCAGCAAGTTCAAACTCGGGATGACCGAGGACGAGGCGAATGAGCTCGGCGCCGGCATATCCAGCCGCACCGACGATTCCAACCTTTAAAGACATATCGGACTCCTTGTCTGCAGTTATGCACCAATACGTATCTCGCAGCCGTCGTTATGAAGTGGGTTGAAACTTTAGCACCAAAAGATGCATATATACGCAAATCTTTTACATATTCATGCATTGAAACAGTCCCGACACATTCACTCGAAGGAATTGACAAATGAATACGGGCCCCATATTGCTCAGCGCACCTTACGGTGACGTTGCAATGTGGGGCCCGCTACATGCGAGAATTTGAATTGTCGAAGCTTGCTGAGAGACTCGTTTAGAGCTCGACCGGCACCCATTCGTCATGGTTGCAGATAAAGGCCTCGGGTTCCTCCACGCTAAAGAAGACGAGCGTGGAATCGTCTGCGCCCTCGTAGTGCTCGCCTAGGCGCTCCAGGTGCTTCCAGCCTGCCTCGCGCATATCGGAAGCGGCTTGGTCATCCAGACCCGCACGCCCGCGCAAGATGAGCCAGCCATGGCCCGGCCACCAACTCGTGGCCTCAAAGCGTTGATTTTGCAGCAGCTCTTGCCACACGTCTTTGGTGCGCGCCGTTACAAACCACAGCTTGCCGTCCTGGATCTGCGCAAACGAAAACGGACGCACATGCGGCTGTCCGTCAACGCTCGTCGCCAAATACCATGCCGGTACCGACGTCAGATACTCCAACACCGTATTCAATCCGTCCATGTGTCCCCCTGTCACTAGTCTTTTTGGGTCGGGGCTGTTTTAGCTACCCTATGGTTAAAGCTCCAGGCGCTCCTCGCTGCCGTCGATATCACAGAAGCGGGCGGCGATATTGCGCACCGAGAAAAACGCAAGGCGGCCGTCGTTGGCACTATCGTGTTGCTCGCCAATGCCCACCATGTGCTTAAAGCCCGCCTGGCGCACCCGGTCACTCACGACCGCGTCGTCCTCGAGCGCGGCCTCGCCGGTCAGCACAATCCAACACTCCCCCGGTTTCCAACCCGAAACCTCAAACTTGGGGTTCGCGCTGAGCTCGGCCCACACATCCTTATCACGCGAGGTGCAAAACCACAGCTTGCCATCATCAACCATGGCAAACGAGAACGGCCTCACGCGCGGCTGATGTCCGTCCGTCACGTCGATCGTGGCGAGATACCACGCCGGAATACGCCTAAGATACGAACAGGCGCGCTCGAGCTGCGCCGTGCGGTCGTTGTCGGTCATAGGGACCCCTTTCCTGCGCTCGAATCGCGCCTAAACAAGTTGAAGATTGATGACAATGACGCAGATGAGCAGCAACGCCGTCACCACCGCCGCCAACGCGTCGCCGCGGCCAAATGCAAGCGCATGCAGACGTGTGCGGCCCTGCTCGCCATGATAGCAACGGGCATCCATGGCGGCAGACAGCGTTTCGGCATGACGGAACACGCCCGTGAACAGCGGAATCGCCACACTGCCGAGCATACGCACGCCGCCGAGCGGGCCTCCCGTCACGCGCGCACCGCGGCTCGCCTGCGCATCGGCCGTCTGCTTCATCTCGGTGGCAAACTGCGGCATAAAGCGCAGCGCGATACCCATGATCATGCCGAGCTCGTGCGCAGGAAGTCCCACACGCGCAAACGGCGCGAGCAGGCGCTCAAAACCCGCGGTGAGGTCGAGCGTCGGTGTGGTGAGCGTGATAGCGCTCATACCGGCCATCATCAAGGTCAGGCGGCACGCCATAAAGGCGGCGGAATGCAGCGAGCCCTCGCTTATCTGCAAAAAGCCGAGCTGCCACAGAATGCGCCCGCTCTGGTCGGAAAACAGGTTGAGCACCGCGACCACCGCGACGATCGCCAGCAGCGGCGCCATCGATGACAGGACGCGACGAGCCGGCACCCGGGACACGGCATAGATCAGGACAACGAAGATTGCGACCGGGACCAGTCCGCGGAAGCTGCTGACCGTGAGCGTCGTGATCAGAAACACAAAGCCCAAGAGCAACTTGGTTCGCGGGTCCAGGCGGTGGATTGCACTATCGCCGGGATAGTAGCTGCCAAACGAAAACGCCTCCATTAGCAGCCCTCCTCTCGCGCGACCGTCTTGGATTTGGCCTTGTCCGAAACGTTAGAAGAACCGTCTGAGCAACCGATCAGCAAATCTGCCAACTCGTCGGCCAACGACTCAACCGTATAGAGGCCGTCAAAGCGTAGCGGCACGTCTGTCTTCGCAAGCGCCAGCGCCATGCGCTGGGCAGCAGGAACACCCAAGCCGATTGATTTAAGCTCATCCGCATGCGCAAAAACCTGAGCGGGCGTGCCCTCGGCAAACACCGTGCCCTCGTTCATCACGACAATACGATCGCAGCAATTGGCAAGGTCATCCATACTGTGTGAGACCATGACGACGGTCAGGCCATCGCGGTGAAGTCGATCGATGAGCCCCAGGAAATCACTGCGCGCCGCCGGATCGAGTCCCGCCATGGGCTCATCGAGCACCAGGACTTCGGGCTCCATGGCGAGCACGCCGGCGAATGCCACGCGCCGTTGCTGCCCGCCCGAAAGTTCAAAGGGGCTCTTGTCGCCCACCGTGGCCAGGTCGAGGCCTACGCGCGCGAGCGATGACGCAACGCGGCGGGCAACCTCGGCCTGTGACAAGCCAAGGTTATGCGGACCAAATGCCACGTCCTGTGCCACGGTCTCGGCAAACAGCTGACGCTCTGGATACTGAAACACCACGCCGACCTTTGCCTTAACCGCGGCGGCATCTTTCTTGTTTACCAGGTCGAGCCCCAGCGCATAAACAGAACCCTCCTGGGGACGAATCAAGCCGTTGAGATGCTGAACCAGCGTCGACTTACCCGAACCGGTATGGCCCGCAAGGCCCAGGAACTCGCCACGACGCACCGTTAGCGACACATTGCGCAACGCCCAGGGGCTGCTAGGGTCGTTGCCCCAGAGGGCCTGCTTGTTCGATGCGCCCTCGGCGGCTGAACGCTTGTGCCAACGGCGACGCTCGCGGGCGCTCAGCGAATAGCTATACGAAAGGTGCGAAATCTCGATGACGGGCTCTGACGCGTTGTCCTCATTGTCTGCCGGAACAGCGCCGTCAGCGATTTCCGACTGGGATGCGGAAGACTGCCCCGCGGTGCCCGCCTCACTTCGCTCGGTATAGGCCTGCGCAACCTCGGCAACCATATCCGCCTCGCGCACCTGCGCGTGAACGGGCACGCCCTTCGCACGAAGCGCCCTGCCAAGACAGCACGATGCCGGCATATCCAGGTTCAGCCGCGCGAGTTCGTCCGCCTGCGTCAAGATTTCATCGGGCGTGCCCAACATGGCAACGCGCCCCGCCCGAAACACCGCGACTCGATCGGCCTCGGCGGCCTCTTCCATAAAGTGCGTAATCATCACGATGGTCATGC
>JAYBEF010000064.1:0-17839 GCA_037277825.1 Collinsella sp. | reverse complement strand
AGAAGGTCTCCCCTGCCATCGCCGACATTATCGTCAAGCTCGATGAGATCGCGAAAGCCGAGCACGATGACCCGCGCGTCGCCATCATCGACGAACACGATACCGTCCACATGGCCCACATGGACATCCACTTTGGCTTCTCCATCAACGGCGTCGCCGCACTCCACACCAAGATCCTGGAGGATACCGAGCTTCATCCGTTCTACGAGATCTATCCCGAGAAGTTCTCCAATAAGACCAACGGTATCACCTTCCGCCGCTGGATCCAGGGAGCCAACCCCGCGCTCGCCAGCCTGCTCGACGACGTGATCGGTACCGATTGGCGCAGCACCGGTGACCTGAGCAAGCTCGCCGACTTCGCCGACGATAAGAGCATTCTTGAGCGCCTGGCCGCCACCAAGGCCGAAGCCAAAACCATCATGCGCCAGTTCATGGCGCTCGAGCAGGGCGTGACCATTCCCTCCAACGCCATCATCGACGTCCAAGTCAAGCGCATCCACGAGTACAAGCGCCAGCAGATGCTCGCGCTCTACATCATCTGGAAGTACCTCGATATCAAGAACGGCAACAGACCTAAGCACCCCGTCACCATCATCTTTGGCGGCAAGGCGGCGCCTGCCTACACTATCGCGCAGGACATCATCCATCTGATCTTGACGCTGTCGCAGTGGATTGCAAACGACCCCGACGTGGCTCCCTACCTGCAGGTTGTCATGATCGAGAACTACAACGTCACCGCCGCCGAGCGCGTGATCCCCGCCGCTGATATCTCCGAGCAGATCAGCCTGGCCTCCAAGGAGGCGAGCGGCACCTCCAACATGAAGTTCATGCTCAACGGCGCCCTAACCCTGTGCACGCTCGACGGCGCCAACGTGGAGATTGCCGAGCTCGTGGGCGACGAGAATATCTATACCTTTGGTGCCTCGTCCAAACAGGTCGAGCAGCTCTATGCCGACGGCACCTATGACGCCGGTGTGCTCTACCGCAAGCCCGGCATTAAACTGCTGGTGGACTTCATCACCAACCCGGCCTTTATGGCGACCGGCAACGCCGAGCGCCTGCAGCGCCTGCACGATGACATTAAGGGCAAGGACTGGTTTATGGCCCTGCTCGACATTGAGGAGTACATCCAGACCAAGGAGCGCGTGTTGGCCGACTACGAGGACCAGGACGCCTGGATGCGCAAGGCGCTCATCAATATCGCCAACGCCGGCACCTTCTCGTCTGACCGCACGATTTCCCAGTACAACGACGAGATTTGGCACCTGAGCTAATTTCGTTTCCTTTACCCATCCTCTTGAAAGCGGAGTCGTGGCAACGCGGCTCCGCTTTTTGTGCCCGCACGCTACCCTGTGACCCGACTCGACCAAACAATCTCGATCTGTAACAGCTACTCGGTAAAAACGGCCCCAGCTGTTACAGATTGAGACGTACCGGCCCCTCCCCTTGGGTTTATCTCAATCTGTAACATCTAACGTCCGAAATCAGCCTCACCCGTTACAGATCGAGACAAACGACCGGTCAGACAGCCCCAACACAAAGAAAGGCTCCCCTCTCGCCCAGTGGACGGGAGGGGAGCCTTATATGTGACCGCGGCAAAAGGATGGCAATACCGCAGTCGCCCAAAGGGAGGGCCTGGATGCACCGGGCCTAGATAAGGTTCTTGCCAGAGACCTTATCGAAGAGGTGGGTCGCGTTCTTCTCGAACTTGAACCAGATGGTGTCGCCAGCCTTGAGCGCGCCCTTGGCCTCGAGGTCGACGACGGGGATAATCAGGACAAACTGGCCGTCGGGAGCGGTCACGTGGACATGCTCGGTCGAGCCCATGAGCTCGGTCACCTCGACGGTACCCTGGAGCGCGCCCTCCTCGCCCTTGTCGGCAAGCAGGATCTGCTCGGGACGCACGCCGGCCGTAATCTCCTTCACGTCGCCGCCGTCCCAGTTGAGGGCAAGCTGAGCGCAAGTCTCGGGGGCGAGCGCCACGTTCATATCCTCGGTCTTGACGGTAAAGCCGTTGCCCGAGCGCACCAGCTGGGCATCGAAGAAGTTCATCTGCGGCACGCCGATGAAGCCGGCGACGAAGATGTTCGCGGGATGGTTGAAGACCTCCTGCGGCGTGGCGATCTGCTGGACAACGCCGTCCTTCATGACCACGATACGGTCACCGAGGGTCATAGCCTCGGTCTGGTCGTGAGTAACATAAATGAACGTGCCCTTGATCTCGTGGCGCAGCTTAATGAGCTCGGCACGCATCTGGTTACGAAGCTTGGCGTCCAGGTTGGACAGCGGCTCGTCCATCAGGAAGACCTTGGGGTCACGCACGATGGCGCGGCCGATAGCGACACGCTGGCGCTGGCCGCCGGAGAGCGCCTTGGGCTTACGGTCGAGGTACTCGGTAATGCCCAGAATCTCGGCAGCAGAGCGAACCTTGCGGTCGATCTCGTCCTTGGGAACCTTCTTGAGCTCGAGCGTAAATGCCATGTTCTCGTACACCGTCATATTGGGGTACAGAGCGTAGCTCTGGAACACCATGGCGATGTCGCGGTCCTTGGGCGCCACGTCGTTGACACGCTTGCCGTCGATGAGCACATCGCCCGAGGTAATGTCCTCCAGGCCGGCGACCATGCGCATCGTCGTGGACTTACCGCAGCCAGAGGGGCCAACGAGGACGACGAACTCCTGGTCGTGAACGGTGAGGTTGAAGTCCTCTACAGCGAGCACACCGTCCTCGGTAACCTTGAGGTTGTGCTTCTTCTCCTCGGTCTTCTTCTTTTTGCCAAAGAAGCCCTTCTTTTTTGGCTCGTTGTTGGGATACACCTTCTGAACATGTTTGAGAACGATCTCGGCCATGTCTCTACCTTTCGATATGCGGCGCCGCGCTGAGGGGCGCCGCAGAAACTTGCAAAACAGTTACGGCATTAGCCCTTGACGGCACCTGCCACCACGCCGTCGATGATGTACTTCTGACAGAGGATGTACATGATAACGATGGGGATAACGACCATCATGATGCAGGCCATCATGGGGCCGAGCTCGACGTGGCCGTAGCCGCCGCGGAAGTACTGGATCAAGATAGGAATGGTCTTGTACTTGGTGGAGTCGAGCGTAAGGTAGGGCAGCAGATAGTCGTTCCAGACCCACATGGTCTCGAGGATGCCGACCGAAAGATAGGTGGGCTTCATGATGGGAAGGACGATCTTAAAGAACACCTGGACCGGGTTGCAGCCATCAATCATGGCCGCCTCCTCGATCTCGAGCGGGATGTTCTTTACAAAACCGGCGAACATAAAGACCGCCAGGCCCGCGCCAAAGCCCAGATAGATAAAGCAGATGTTGAACGGCGTGTTAAAGCCGATGCGGTCCGCCAAATTGGACAGCGTGAACATGAGCATCTGGAACGGCACGACCATCGAGAACACGAACAGGTAATAGAAGAAGTTCGAGATCTTGTTGTTGACACGAACCACGTACCAAGCGCACATGGAGCAGCACACCAAGATCAGCACGACCGACGTGACCGTGATGATGAGCGAGTACATAAATGCCGAGGCAAAGCCCTGCTCGTTAAGGGCGTGCATGTAGTTTGCGAGGCCGTTGAACGTCTCGGGCGTGAGCAGATCGAATGCCGTGGTGGTGCTGATTGCGGTCGCTTTCTTAAAGGAATTGAGCGCAATCATGAACACGGGGTAGATCCATGCGAGCGACAGAATCGTAAAGAAAATCGAGAGCGCGCGGTTAATAGCCTTATCGCGTTTCATTACTGCTGCACCTCCTTGGACCTCGTGGCCTTAAGCTGGATCATAGAAATAGCGACGACCAGAATGCAGAAGATGACTGCCTTGGCCTGGCCAATGCCCTGCCATGCGATGCCGGCACGCGAGTAGAACGTGTTGTAGATGTTCAGGGCGAGCATCTCGGTGGAGTGCGCGGGGGCACCACCGGTAAGGGCGAGGTTCTGGTCGAACAGCTTAAAGCCGTTGGTGATGGACAGGAACAGGCAGATGGTGATCGTCGGCATCAGGTTAGGGATCTTAACCTTCCAAAACGTCTGCCATGCCGTGGCACCGTCGACCTTGGCGGCCTCGATGTAGTCGGACGGAATAGACTGCAGACCAGCGATGTAGATGATCATCATGTAGCCGACCTGCTGCCACAGGGTCAGGATGATAAGGCCCCAGAAGCCAGCAGCAGAGTTAAGGGCGATGAGCTGGGCGCCCACGTTGGAGAGCAGGCAGTTGATCAGAATCTGCCAGATGTAGCCCAGCACGATGCCGCCGATCAGGTTAGGCATAAAGAAGATCGTACGGAAGATGTTGGCGCCCTTGAGCGCTTTGCGGGTGAGCGCCTGCGCGATGGCGAGGGCGATCACGTTGATGAGCACCGTCGACAGGAAGGCAAACGCCACGGTAAAGAAGAACGACGTGGCAAACTGCGGATCGGACAGTGCGCGCACGTAGTTCTCGATACCGACAAAGTGCGTGTTGTTGATGGTAATAAACTGGCAGAACGAGAGATAGAAACCCTGGATAAAGGGGATCACGAACCCGATCATAAACGCCAGACACGTGGGCAGCATAAAGAGCGGCCACCAGCGCTTGAGTGCTTTGCCCATAGAAGGGTCCTTTCAATATGCAGGGGGCGGGCAAACCAACGTCTGCCCGCCCCCTGTCGCTAATCAGATAGCTTGGGCAGCAACTGCTTACTCGGAAGCAGCCTTCTCGGTCTTCCAGCCATCGACGAAGGCGTTCTTGACGCCGTCCCACTTGCTGTTGTCGGCAGCATAGGCAATCAGAGCCTGCTTGAGGTTCTTCTTCCACTCCTCAGAGGGAATGTAAACGAAGTCCCAAGCGACGGTCTTCTTGCCGTCCTTGGCCATGGCAACGGCCTGCTGCGAGAAGACGTTGGTGGTCTCCTTAGCGCTCTTGAACGGGGCAGTCAGACCCATCTTGTCAGCGATGATGCTGGTGGCGGTGTCAGAAGTGACGCACCAATACATGAAGTCCTCGGTGGCCTTCTGGGCATCCTCGGAAGCCTGGGAGCTGACGCACCAGTAGTTCTCGCCGCCGGAGCACAGGCCCTGGTTCTCCTCGCCGTCGACACCGATGTAGATGGGCATCATGCCAATCTGATCGTCGGTCATGCCGGCCTTGGTGAGGTCAGCGTAGGCCCAAGAACCGTTCTGATAGAAGACGGCCTTGCCGGTTGCGAACTCGTTGGTGGCGTCGTCGCCGGTCTTGGAGGCAAGCTGCGAAGGATCGCAGGTGGAGTCGGTGATGTACAGGTCGAAAATCTGCTTGAAGTTGTCGAGATACTCGCCCTTGATCTCGTCGTCCTCCTGGTTGTGCTCCTTCTCGAACTCGTAGTAGAGCGGAAGGTTGGCGAGGTGGGTGGTGTAGCGCCAGCTGGAGGAGTCATCCATGCCAGCAGAAGTGAAGGCGCCCTCAATGCCGAGCTCGTCCTTGCGGGCCTGGATGTCGTCGGCACAAGCCTTCAGCTTGTCGAAGGAGTTGATGTCCTCGGCCTTGTAGCCAGCCTTCTCGAGCAGCTGCTTGTTGTAGATGATGCCGTAGCTCTCCTGGACCCAGTCGATACCCAGATCCTTGCCATCGGACTGCAGAGCCAGGGAGTCGTCAATGAGCTCACCGCGGAGCTTGGTATCGGACAGGTCGGCGCAGTAATCCTTCCAGTTCTTAAGACCGGTGGGGCCGTTGACCTGGAACAGGGTCGGAGCGGAGCTCTTGGACATCTCGGACTTGAGCTTCTCCTCGTAAGTGTTGGAGGCGGCGGTCACGATCTTGACCTCGACGCCCTTCTCCTTCTTATAGGCCTTGGCGATCTCCTTCCACTCCTTGTCGACCTCGGGCTTGAATTGGAGGAAGTAGACCTCGGCAGCGTCACCAGAAGCAGAGGAGCCGGAGCCGGCAGAACCACCGCAGCCCACGAGACCCAGACCAAGCACCGCAGCCGCGGAACCAGCAAAGCCCAGGAACTGCCTTCTGCTCATTTCGTTCTTCATTACAATCCACCCTTTCACACCGTGGCGGCACCCTTTGCCGCCGCCTTCGGAGATTGGCTCGGGGACTTTGCCCCTTTTGCTGATTTGTACAATACGCTATTTGGCTAGTTGTTTGAACAAGTATTACTAGAGCGGTAGAAAAACATCGGTGAACGGTAATTTCAACTTGATACTTGACAAGTTTTGTATAAACAATTATTTGTTATCGAATATAGAGAAAACGCCCGGTCAAGCCGATGCATCGTCGGTTTGACCGGGCGTTTTCGCTTTGAGGGCATGAGTCTCGTCAGGCTGCGAGCTAGCCGGCTATCGCTTGGAGTTGACGCGGTAGTGGAAGATCTCGGGGTGCGTACGGGCGTGCGTGACCTCGAACAAGATGCCGTCCGAGGTGTACGATTGGCTCTCCATAACGGCGACGCAGTTGTACTTACCAAGGTCCAAGTAGCTGCAGTCCTCATCGTTGGCGAGCTCGACACTCACCGTACGACGACTCGCCATCACTTTGACGCCGCGCTTGTGCTCCAGATAGTCGTAAATTGACCTTGCGGCGATCTCGGGTGTCAGGCCTTTGGCGATCGACTCCAGAAAATAGCCGTGGTCCACCTGGCGAGCGTTACCGTTAAGGCTACGGACGCGCACCACGCGAATCAACTTCTCGCCCACCTTAAAGCCCAGGCGACGAGAGAGTTGCTCGGTGCAGACCAGATGTTCAAAAGACTTAACGTCCGTCGATGCAACGGCATTGTTGCGCTTTGCAAACTCGCCAAACGACTCAACCTCTTCGAGTGCGCCCAACATGTCGGTTTCGCCCTTAAGCCAAATAACGCGCACGCCCTTGCCGTGTATGGGCTGCACAAACATCCCGTCGGCCAGCATGCTCAAAGCGCGGCGGACGGTATTGCGCGTGCAGCCAAATTCCGCGGTCAGCTCGGCTTCGGTTGGCAGCATCTCCTGAAACGCATAGGTCCCATTAATGATGCGCGAGCGTATTTCTCGGTAGATTCCTTCGTATATCGCTTTTGGCATTGTTTCACCTCTACATTATTCATTTCCGGCTAGGCACGATAGCATTTCTTAAAGTTGTTTAAACCGAATATCGGTAAAGCGACAGGATTTAACCGTTGACGGTTTCTGTCATGCCCAAATCGGTTTCGCTCAAAACTGCCGGTACGACAATCGTCTGGTCCTCTACAATGAATCCATTGTTTAAACGTTTCCCCACGCGCAACGCGCCTCGATATTCGGAAGGCAGAACATGCTGCAAAAAATCCAACGCTTTGGCGGGGCAATGTTCGCGCCCGCCATGCTGTTTTCTATATCAGGCCTCATGGTCGGCGTCTCCGCTCTCGCAACGACTGCGGACATCGTCGGCGATCTCGCCGTATACGGAACCCCTTGGTACGTTTTTTGGACCATCATCCAGCGCGGCTCGTGGACGGTCTTTAAACGCCTCCCGCTCCTTTTTGCCGTAGCGCTGCCCATCGGTCTTGCCCAAAAACAACCGGCTCGTTGCTGCCTCGAGGCTCTCGTCGCCTATTTTGCCTACTGCTTCTTTTTGAGCGAGATCATTAAGCTGAGCGGAGACAACCTTGGACTTGAGTACCCGTCATCTTTGACCTCCGCCAGCGGTATCACCGTCATCGACGGCATCAAGACGCTCGACACCGGCATTATCGGCCCGCTGGCGGTATCGGCAACCGTCGTCGCCATCCATGACCGCTTCTACGATGCCAAAATTCCCGATTGGCTCGGCACCTTCTCGGGCTCCTCGCTGGTCTACCTCATCAGCTTTTTTGCCGTGTTTGCCCTTGCCGCTATCTCGGCCGCCATCGTGCCCTACGTATACGATGTAACTGATACGCTGCGTCACGCGCTTGCAGGCGTCGGTCCCTTTGGCGTGGGTATCTTTGTCTTTTTAGAACGAGCACTCGAGCCCTTTGGCCTGCACCACCTGCTCTACATGCCGATCTACTACGACAACCTGGTCATTAACGACGGCATCTACGCCACGTGGAGCAGTTTGCTCCCCATCCTCTCCCATAGCACGCGCCCCCTTAATGAGCTTGCGCCGTGGGCCGGTTTTACCGCCACCGGCTGGGTCAAGCTCTTTGGCCTTCCTGCCATCGCAGCTGCGTTCTACTCCACCGCAAAACCCGAGCGCCGCGCCGGCCTCAGGGTCATCCTTGTTCCCGCCATCATCGCCTCGGTGGTTTGCGGCGTTACCGAGCCACTCGAGTTTCTCTTTATGTTCACCCACCCCGGGCTCTTTTTGCTCTACGCCGTCTTATCGTCCTGCCTTGCCACAGCCATGAATCTCTTTGGCATCGTCGGCATCTTCTCGGGCGGCCTCATGGAGATGGCAGCCTTCAACTTTATTCCGCTCATGCGCACGCATGCCGGTGCCTATCTTTTGGCGCTCGGTATCGGCCTTGCCTTTAGCCTCATCTTTTTTGTTAGTTTTCGAGCACTCATCTTGGTCTATGACCTTAAGACGCCGGGCCGCGAGGATCATGTCGCCAATCGCGCGGCAATCGATCGTTTGACGGAAAGCGGCTTTGCCAAAGAGCAATCTCCCAATGACGAGGTCAATAGTCAATCCGATCAAGATCACGTCCTCGCTGAGCGGGTAATTCAGCTTTTAGGTGGCGTTGGCAATATCGTGGGCGCAACCAACTGCGCCACGCGCCTGCGCGTCGAAGTCGCAGACCCTTCTATCGTTGCAGATAATGCGTCGTTTGTCGCGGTGGGCGCCAAAGGCCTCATCATTACGGGCAAGACCGCCCAGGTGATCATCGGCATCTCCGTTCCCCGCGTTAAAGAGCATTTTGACCAGATCATGGGCCTCGAGCCGGGATTTGTGCCCACCACCTCGGCCTCCCCTGCCGCCAGCGCAGCCCATAAGCGCGGCGATATTTGCTTCTTCGATATCGATGGAACGCTCGCCTGGCAAGACCCCAGGCTCGCCCAAGACCTTCCCGAAGACGAGCGGGACCTCTCCCCCTATCCCAACGAGGCGGTTTCGCAGGCAATCCGCGAGTTTGTCGCCAACGGCAACATGGCCTTTATCTGCACGGGACGTACCCTGAGCTGCATCCACCCCAAACTTCTTGAGCTGCCCTGGACCGGCATCGTCTGTCTTGCGGGCGGTTACGCCGAGATCAACGGACACACAATTCGCGATCTGTCGATGACGCCCAGTATGCTGCAGCGTCTTGCCCCCTACCTTGAGCAATCGGGCGAGGTCATCCGCTTTGAGGGCCTCAACGGCGTCGTGCGCATGAGTGCCGATGCGCCCGATGCTCCCGGATACGCGCGCACCCTGGGCGACGCAGTCACGCAGCTGCAACATTACAGTGTCTACAAGATCTTGATGTCTACATCGCTCGCCAACCACATCGCTCAAGATAAGGCACTTGAGCCGCTGCTGTGCTTTAACGAGCTCGAACTCGAGGTAACCGAAATCTCGCCCCGCGAATGCACGAAGCGCGGGGGCATCCAGTCTGTACTCGACGCCCTCGATCCCCACCACGGAACCGTATACGGCATCGGCGACGCCAGCAATGACGTCTCGCTGATGAACGCCGTCGATGTCGGTATCGCCATGGGCAATGCACCGGACTATCTCAAGGATAAGGCCGATTACGTGACCGACACCGTCGATCACGACGGTGTCGTTGCGGCGCTCGAGCATTTTAGGCTGATTTAGGCGCGCTCCATCAAACGCACGCCCGTTGTCCTAAATCGCCAAAACTGCCGCGCCAAACGCCCTAATGTGGCAATATGTTGTCTGCATATTGCATCAACGCAACCTCAGAAAGAATGCGAGAACCCGTGTCCAGTCCGTTTACCAGCTTTTTAGCCCAGCACTTTGACCAGATTAACGCCTATCTGGCCACGTTCTTTGACGGACAGGCGACCTCTGCCGATATCGAGCGCTACCTGTATGCGCCGCTCTCGGCTTTTACGGCCAACGCCGGCAAGCGCCACCGCCCGCTTATCTGCATGCTCGCCGCAACCGCAGTGGGCGGTAGCTTTGAGAGCGCCCGCAGCGCCGCGGCAGCCATCGAGCATTTCCAGTCGGGCGCGCTGATCCACGACGACATCGCCGACAACGGACAGCTTCGTCGAGGCAAGCCCTGCATGCACCTTACCGAGGGCACGGGCCTTGCCATCAATTGTGGCGACCTGGCGCTCACCATGGTCACCAAGACGGTTCTCGACGACCCCACGCTGGAGTCCGACGTGAAGCTGCGCGTGCTCCACGAGCTTACCGAGATGATCGTCCGCACCATTGAGGGTCAAGCACTCGACCTGGGTTGGGTCCATGACGGGCGCTTTGATATCTCGGTTGATGACTACCTGGACATGGCGACGCACAAGACCGCGTTTTACAGCGGAGCCACGCCGCTTGCCGCCGGAGCCATTATCGGCGGCGGCAACGATGAGCAAATCGAAGCGCTGCGCGCCTTTGGCCTGCACACGGGCCTTGCCTTTCAGATTCAGGACGACCTGCTCAACCTTGTCGGCACTAAGGAAGCCGCCAACAAGGACTTCCGCACCGACATCACCGAGGGCAAGCGCACGCTTGTCGCCGTACACGCCCTCTCTGATGAGCGCCACCACGACGAGGTCGAGGCGATTCTTTCCTCGGGCACCGATGATCCCGCGCAGCTCGCACGCGCCGTGGAGATCTTCCAGGAGACCGGCTCCATCGATTACGCCCACACTTACGCGCTCGACCTGACCGCTAAGGCCAAAGCGGCCATCGAGAACGTTGAGCTTGATCCGCACGCACGCGAGCTGTTCCTCTCCATGGCAGATTTCTTTGTGGAGCGCCTTAACTAACGGGGGTTATAAAATCTGTCAGCAGCGTATTTAGGCACAACTTGCTACACTGTTGAGTGCATGTTTATGCATCCCTTTGCGTTGTCTATCCGACAGACGCTCAAATAGTACGAATGGTACGCCGAAAGGGGTTCGTTCATGGAACCTATTACAACGGGCATGCAAGGAGCAGCCGTCGAGGACGTGCAGTCTCGTCTCCTGCAGCTCGGCTACACGATTGATGCCGCCGAAGTCACCGACAAGTACTTTGGAGCCACCACTGAGCAGGCCGTCAGCACCTTCAGGCTCGACAGCGGCCTTGCTGCCGGTCATGCCGTCGATATCCCCTGTTGGAGCGCCCTTGTAGACGCTTCGTATAAGCTGGGCGACCGCACCCTCTATCTGCGCATGCCCAATTTCCATGGCGCCGATGTGCAGGCCCTGCAGCGCGCTCTCAACGTTTTGGGCTTTGCCTGTGGCGAAGACGACGGCTACTTTGGTCCGCATACCGAGGCCGCCCTGCAGCAGTTCCAGGAAAATGTCGGCCTGTTTGCCGACGGCATGGCCTTCCAGGACACCTACGCCTACATCAACCGCCTGCACCATGTGTGGGAGGGCAAGCCCTCGGTCACCGAAGCCGAGTCCCGCATCGGTTTTGCTCGCGCCGCCAACGTGCTCGAGCGCTTCCAGATTGCCGTTATCGGCGAGGACCCCATCGCACGCAGCGTTGCGTCGCGCATGTGGAATATCGCCACGGCAACGACCGACAACAGCGGCATGATGCTCTGTGACTCCGAGGTCCCAACCGACGTTGACCTGGTGCTCGAAATCGCAAGCGACGAGCTGCCCGCCGACGCCGCACCGCGCGCCACGATTGCCCTCGCCGAGTGCCACAACCCGGCCCAGCGCATCCGCACCGCCAATGTCGCCGCGCAGCAGAAGCCGGCTCGCATTCGCATTGAGCTCACGGGCATGACGCGCTACAACGGCACTTTCACGGCCAGCGACGCGCAGACACTCGCCGTACGCCTGCTCGATGGCGTTTGCGATGCCCTCGCAGATTAGGTAAACTAAACGAGTTGCTTTTGGGCAACACCACACATTGGGACGTAGTTCAACGGTAGAACTCCGGTTTTTGGTGCCGGCTGTTGGGGGTTCGAATCCCTCCGTCCCAGCCCTTAAGAACACAGCGCTCCAGGCCCTTATGAACCTGGAGCGCTTTCTTGTGGGCAAGCGGAGGAATTCGAACCCGCAAGGAATCTACCTATATAAGACAGACGCCCCAAGCCCGAAAGGACCAAGAGCGCCTAACATCAAGAAAATATCAGCCCAGTTCCGAAAAGCGAGCCGCATGCAACAACCAAGTAACCACAGGCCCCGGGAGAGCGGGGACACTGGCTTAGGTTTATCGCGAGTTCCGCACGAACAGGAGGCCACTTAATGTGGCCTCCGTCGTGAGCAGGACTGTAGAGCAGGAAACCTAAGCCGGTGTCCCCGCTCTCCCGGGGCCGGCGGAGCTAATTGTTCAGCATGCGGTCGAAGCTTCCCGAGTCGCCATCCCGATAGTCTGCGGTCATCAGAATCTCCTGCGGAATGCGCCCGCCCTCGCGCAGCACGTTGCGGAACTGCACGCGCGTAACCATGGGCAGATCCTTGATCGTCGCTGCCAGGTTCTGCGGCACACCCTGGTTGGCAGCCGCGGGCTCGCACTCTCCGCCGGCCTTCACGCGACGCTTATGCTCGGCGAGCATGGCGCGGTACATGCCGGCATGCAGGCGAATCTCAACCACATTGGCATTGCGAGCCTGCTCGACGATGCGCGCGCCCTCGCGATCGATATCGCCCACGTAGTAGACGTAGTTAAAGCGATAGCCAATCTCGGCCAGATAATCATCCAGTGCGTGCGAGACGCTCGCTTTGCAGCCGCCGCCAAAAATCACGCCGCCCACCTTGATGCCAAAGAGCTTGGCGTGCTTGCGGCCACGCAGCAGCTTGACGATCTCGTCGTAGGTGTCCAGGTTCTCGACCATAATGAACGGCTTGTCGGCTCCCAGCGTAAAGAAGCCCGTAAAGTGCACGGGGCGATTGGGGGCGACCTTGATCGCCTGCATGCTGATGCCCTTTTCGGTCATACGCCTGATCAGGCGCTCACCGTGCTTGCCGTCAAAAGCCTTCTCGTCGTTAAAGATCTGGTAGGCACGCTGGCGGCGCGAGGCAACCGGCGTATCGGCACCTCGGTTCTGCTCGATCCAAGCCTGGATGATTGCGATTTCCTCGGCAATCTTGCGGTTGGACATCTCGTTGTGCTGAGTGCGCTGCGGAGCCTTTTTGCCGTCCTTGCCCTCGACCTTTACGATCTGTGTCTGCTGCTCCTTGATCTTGGAGAGCGCCATAGGCGTGGGGACAACCTTGAGCAGCTGCCTGCCTAAAACGTGGGCAAGGGCAAACGCCGAGACCTCGCCGTGGGCGGCCGACTCGGGCTGCTGGGCAGCAGTATCTACTGCGGCAGACTCCGGCTTCTTCTGAGACTTGCGCTTAGAATCGCCTTGGGAATTGCGCTCGCGCTTCGGCATAGACGCCTGCTTCTGCGGACGATCGGACTTGCTCTCCTTCGCTGACTGGCGCTTAGGCTGCCCCGAAGAAACCTCGGCCTTCGCATCCTCGTTCTGCGGCGTGGTCTTCTCGGTTGCAGTCTCGGCATGGGAACTGCGGCCCCCACGATGGCGACGGCGGCGAGGCTTGCTCGACGCGCCCTGCTCCGCCTGCTCATCAGTAGGCTGCTGGCCCTTGGCCTCGGCATCAACCTCAAGCTGCGGCTCAACAGGCTTCTGCTCGCGAGCCGCCGGCTCAACGGTCTTCTCGTCCTGGGTGGTCGAAACCGACTCGCCCTTCTCCTGACGCTTTACGGGATATGCACGTCCCGCAAAACCGCGACCAGGACGACACGAACCCGGAGCCTTCTTGGCAGACTCCTCAACATCGTCTGCAACCTCAGAAGACTCTTCAACCTCACGCGCGGCATCCTGCTGTGCAGTCTTAAAGTGAGCACCGCGACGACGCTTGGGCTCTTGGGCCTCCACGGGCTTTTGCTCCCTCGCGGGCTTCTGCGACTCGGCAGCAACCTCGGTCTCAACAGCCTCAGCATCCGTCTCACCCTTTTGAGCAACGGCGCGACGGAAGCGCTCCTGCTGGGCGCGGCGCTGCGCATCGCGCTTGCCACTCCCGCCAAAACCGCCGCGGCCGGCCTTGGCCGTAAAGGCGCGAACGACGCTCTCGTCAAGCAGCTCGTCGGTATCGACATGCTCGCGCGGAGCCGTTTCCACCGAAGCGGGCGCCTCGACAACGTCCTCGACGGCCTCTTCGGCAACCTCGACGGGCCGCTCCTGGGCATCGTTAATCTCGGCATTGATGGTATAGAACGCCGGGCGCCCGTTAATGCCGCTACCCTCGATCTTGGTCACGATCTTTGCCGCGATAAGCTCATCGCGCATCGCCTTGGTGTCACATTCCTTATCGACGGAGCGGAAAATCTGCGCCAGCGCACTCGACTTAATCTTGAGTGCCTTGCGGCAAAGCAGGTCGTAGGCAACCAGCTTGGCACGCTCAGCAGAAAGCGACGTCTGGCTGCTCAGGCGCTCAGCCAGAGCATCGACATTTTGTTGGTTATCGGAATATACCGTCTTGGCCACGGGGCCCCTTTCATATGCACACATATACGTGTATATGGTACAACGCGCGCCCTTATCCACGCAAAACATCTGCGAGAACACTCGAGCGTCACCCGCTTTTGCATGAAAAAAGACCGAGCCCGCGAAGTCGCGGACCCGGTCTTTCCGAGTCAAATGGATGGGAGATTCAACCCGTCCGACCGACTAGGCCTTGGCGGCCTCGGCGTCAGCGGGAGCCTCGGCGGCAGCGGCGCGACCGTACTCGGCCTTGCCCATCTCGGACCACTCGGGCTCCTCATCAGGCATGGAGCCAGCCTCCTTGCCGAAGAACTCCTTGAGGCAGTTGACGGCGACGATGAGGCCCAGGACCATCAGCAGGACGGCAAAGACGAGCTGCAGGCCCTTGGTAGCGGCGACGGAGACGGCGGCCGTGGTGGCGGTAGCCGGGATGGTGCCGAAGAAGCCGTAAGCCTGGACGGCGGCCATGCAGCCCATGGCGCTCTGGACCAGCGAGGTGAAGGTGCAGCAGAGCAGGAAGGCGACGGGCACGTAGAGCATCCAACCCTTGCGGCCGGTGCACTTGCAGAACACGGCGAGGGTGATCATGGTCATGCCGCCGAGCAGCTGGTTGGAAGCACCAAAGAGCGGCCAGATGTTGGCATAGCCACCAAAAGCGAGGGCGAGACCGGGAAGCAGGGTGACGACCGTGGCGAACCAGGGGTTGCCGAGGACCTTCATGTAGCCGGCCTTGGACTCGATGGCCAGGGCGTCGTTGGTCTGGGCAAAGAACTCGGAGAACGAGGTGCGGGCGATGCGGGCGACGGCGTCGAGCGAGGTCAGGGCCAGAGCGGAGACGTTCATGGTCATGAAGACGGTAGCGAGCGTGCCGTCAACACCGAAGGCCTGCATACCGCGGGAGATGCCAGCGGCGAAGATCTGGAACGGGGTGGAAGCGACACCGGCGTTGAGGGCGCCGGTACCGGCGGTGTTCATATCGGAGAACATGATGCCGGCAACGATGATGGCAAGGATGCCGACGAAGGACTCGACGATCATTGCGCCGTAACCGACCTTGACGGCGTCCTGCTCCTTCTCGACCTGCTTGGAAGAGGTGCCGGAAGAAACGAGGCTGTGGAAACCGGAGAGAGCACCGCAAGCGACGGAGACGAACAGGACCGGGAACATCATGCCGGAGGCAGTGGAGAAGCCGGTGAAGACCGGAGCGGTGATAGTGGCCTGACCGTTGACGCCCAGGACGACGATGCCGAGGACAGCGCAGACGATCATGACGATCATCATGATGGAAGTGAGGTAGTCACGCGGGGTCTTGAGCATCTGGATGGGCATAGCGCCAGCGAAGACCAGGTAGACCATGACGACGGCGAACCACTGGAACTTATCCAGGTAGACCGGAAACTGCATACCGACGGCGAACATGAGAACCATGAGGACCACGCCGGTGACGAACTCGGCAGCGCCGGTGAGGTTGAACTTCTTCTGGGCCCAACCAAAGGCGATAGCGACGAAGGTGAACAGGATGGAGATGGTACCAGCGCAGCCGGCGGCATAGGACTTGGTGAAGTCGATGGCACCGGTAGCAGCACCAGAAGCGTCAACGGCCGGGGTGAACATGAACGTCTTGCAGACCATGTCGGTAAAGGCGGCGATGACGATGATGCAGAACAGCCAGCAGAACAGCAGGAACAGGCGACGGCCGGTCTTGCCGATATACTTCTCGATGAGCTGAGCGAGTGACTTGCCGTTGTTCTTCATCGAAGCGTACAGGGCACCAAAGTCGTGGACGGCGCCAAAGAAGATGCCGCCGACGAGGACCCAGAGCACGACGGGCAGCCAGCCAAAGGCCATGGCGACGATCGTACCCGTGACAGGGCCAGCACCGCAGATCGAGCTGAACTGGTGCGAAAACGCAGTGAAGGCGGAGACGGGCGAGAAGCTGTTGCCGTCCTTCATGCGCTTGGCCGGCGTGAGGGCCTCTTTGTCAACGCCCCACTTGTTGGCCAGCCATCGGCCATAGCCCAGATAGCCGCAGGCGAGCACCGCCGCGGCCACAACCATGAGCAAAACTCCGTTCATTACATTTCCTCCTCTAAAAAGAACTTCCTAGACATAAAAAATGAGGGCCGTCGGTTGCGCTCGACGGCCCTCATCTTCATCAGCCGCCCGTTATCGTACGGGCTAGCTGTATGTGCTAACCCGCATCAGATAATTACTACGCTGATAATGTTTAGCTGATGCGTGAACATGTCTAAGAAATCCTCTTCAATCATGATGCGAACGATCCGTGCGTGTTCACATCCCGCAGTGGTTGAAAAGGAGTATGAAACTTTAGTTACCTAAAGTCAACGCAAATTTGTAATGAATTTTCAACTTTTTTGGATTTCTCGGTATAAAACGCCACTGACCTCGGACTTTACCCAGCGACAGTTTTTGCATGAGAGATGTCCCTCGGGAGCGGGCGGGCGTATACAAGGTTTCCTGCTCTACAGTCCTGCTCGCACGGAGAGCACATTAAGTGCTCTCCGGCTCGTGCGGAACTCGCGATAAACCTTGTATACGCCCGCCCGCTCCCGAGGGGCTCCCATCCCAAATGCGGAGCAAAGCTCCGCACACCAACTTTTTCTTTCAGCTAAAGAACGCTGGAAATTCGACGCTGGCTTGTTAACCTTGCTGGACGTTGTCGACGCCAAACCAGCTCAGAAGCTATATCGATACAGAAAGGTCCCCGGACGGAGGGGCCGGATATAAGGTTTATCGCGAGTTCCGCACGCAAAGAAGGCCACTTAATGTGGCCTTCGTCTTGCGCAGGACTGTAGAGCAGGAAACCTTATATCCGGCCCCTCCGTCCGGGGACCGCGCCGTACCAGCTACAGCGTCATGTTCGGATCGGCGTCAACATCGAACGGCGAGATTTCGCCTCGGTCGAATTTACGGCGAGCGACCTCCGCGATCATGGCTGCGTTATCGGTACAGGCAGACAAGGGCGGCACCGTTACGCGAATCCCCTGACGCCCAAGCTTCTTGATCATCATCTCGCGCAGATGCGGGTTGGCCGAGACGCCGCCACCGATGCAGTATTCCTTGCATCCGGTAGCGTGCAGTGCGTTTTTGGCCTTCTTGTACTGCACGTCAAAGACAGCTGCCTCAAACGAAGCTGCCAGATCGGGCAGGTGAATCGTGCGCCCGGCCTTGGTCTCCTGTTCAATGTAGAGCGTCACAGCGGTTTTAAGGCCCGAAAGCGAGAAGCGATAGTCTCCCCTGCTGTTAAGCGCACGGGGGAAATCGATCGCCTTGGGGTTGCCCGTCTCGGCCA